>JAEZDW010000157.1 GCA_023417955.1 Bacteroidota bacterium | reverse complement strand
CTCTGGAACCCCGCATTCGTGGTCCCTGCCAGTCAACTCCTGGGTAACCGTGCCGTGCGTTTCTGGCATGATCAGTTATTTTGTAAACCTGCTCATCACGGAGGAGTCGTAGCGTGGCATCAGGACTACAGTTACTGGACGCGGACCGTTCCCATGCAACACCTCACGTGCTGGGTTGCCCTTGACGATGCGACACGCGAAAATGGATGCCTGAGCTACGTTCCCGGCAGCCACAAGTGGGGACTTCTGGAAAAACCTGAGCTTGCCGGAGACATGAATGGGTTGGACCGCTATCTGAATGCGGATCAAAAGACGAAATTTCACCAAAGAGTTTATGCCGAGCTCAAGGCAGGTTATGGCACTTTCCATCATCCCCTCATGGTTCACGGATCGTATGAAAACAAGTCTGACCGCTCGCGCAGGGCATTTGTACTCAATGTCTTTGCCGACGGTACCGTTTCAGATTCGGACAGTCCGTTACTCGAAGGCACTCCGGCTGTAGGGAAAGGCAATCCCATGACAGGTAAATTTTATCCCCTCATATTTACCCCACCTGAAAACAAACCCTGACGACCGTGTAACCGTTTCGGGAAATGAGAGTCTTAGTCTAAACCACGCGTATGATCAAGAATTACCTGACCTCCATCATCCGGAACATCGCCCGGAACAAAGTGTTTTCTGCTATTAACTTTTCCGGGCTTGTTATCGGGATGGTGGCGTGCATGCTGATCATGCAGTTTGTACTTCACGAACTCAGTTACGACAATTTCCATACAAACAAAGGCCGAATTTACCGTGTACAGCTTGACCGTTACGACAAGGGAACGATCTCGACCCGATGGGCTGGAGGCGCCGCGGGGATAGGACCTGACTTCAAAGCCAACCTTCCCGAGGTAAAACGATACGTCCGTCTGCACGGCGGTGAAGCAGTGTACGCCGTCGGAGACGTCTATTTCCGCGAAGAAGGCATTTGGTACGCGTCGGAAGACTTCTTCAAAATGTTTTCAATTAACCTTCTCGAAGGCATCGACTCCCTCGTGTTGAAGGAGCCTTTCAAAATGGTAGTCTCGGAATCTTTCGCGCGGAAATACTTTGGTGATGAAAATCCGGTGGGAAAGATCATCAAACAAAATGGCAGGACCGATTATGAGATCACGGGCGTATTCGCCGATCTCCCGGTAAATACACACATGGACATTGACGCGGTCATATCTTTCGAGAGTCTGAAAAAGCTTTGGAACAACGAAATCACTTCCTGGAACTGGGACGGTTTCATGACTTACGTCGAGCTTCACGACAACGCTGACATTGAGACGATGAAGAGTAAACTTCCGGAGCTTACCGAGCGGATCAATGGCGAGTTGATGAAGCGATTTAACGCGGGCATGATATTCAACTTTCAGCCCATCACCGATATACACCTGGACTCTGACTTTATCGGCGAATTCAAACAGAATGGCAACCGCCAGTCAGTATATTTTCTTTCTATTGTAGCCATATTAATTCTCGTGATCGCATGGATCAACTATGTCAATCTCGCGACAGCGAAGTCGATCGAACGCGCGCGCGAAGTTGGTGTGCGCAAGGTAATGGGCAGTGATCGTTCACAACTTGTGCGCCAGTTCATATTTGAGTCCATCCTGTTGAACGTGGCTGCGGTCGTCGTTGCATTTGTTATCGTGGTCATCTTGACACCATGGTTCGGAAACCTGACTGGTCGTCAGCTTGACTATCTGCTTTTCCGCGAACCGGCTTTCTGGTTTTGGAGCATTGGTGCTGTACTGTTTGGTGCTTTGCTTTCCGGATTGTATCCTGCCTTCATCCTTTCATCTTACAAGCCGGTTGAGGTTTTGAAGGGCAGATTCAAAAATACGAACCAGGGCATCATATTCAGAAAAGGTATGGTCGTACTCCAGTTCGTTGCATCAATCACTTTGCTTGCGGGGACGTTCACAGTTTACCAGCAGTTGAATTACATGCGTGACCAGAAACTCGGTATCGATATCGAGCAAACACTTGTGCTAAATTCTCCGAACGTTGTAGACTCAACCTACCAAAGCAAATTTCAGGTATTCAAACAGCGCCTGCTACAAATGCCGGAAGTTGTTTCCGTCAGCGCATCGACATCAATACCCGGAGAGCAGCCCCAGTGGAACGCAGGCGGTATACGCCGCATATCGCAAACTGAAGAGGAACAGAACCAGTACAGAGTTATCATGATGAACGGAGACTTCATTCCACTTTACGGGCTCGAAGTAATAGCAGGGCGCGGTTTCTCCGACGAGGTCTCGAATGAACAAAAATCCCTCATGTTGAATGAGTCGGCAATTGACCTGATGGGATTTGACGATCCGGAGCAGGCCATTGGTGATTATGTGCTTTTCTGGGGTGACACATTCCGGATTGTCGGCGTCCTGAAAAACTTCCACCAGGAATCCCTGAAAAAGAAATTTGATCCGCTGCTTTTCCGGTACGATCCTTCACCGGGAGGTTATTACTCAGTTCGCTTCAACACGGCCAACGTAAGAACATCGCTCGCAGGTTTCGAAGATCAATGGAAATCGGTATTCGCCGGTAATCCGTTTATCCACTTCTTCCTTGATGATCACTACAACAAGCAATACCAGGCGGATCAGCAATTCGGGAGAGTGTTCGGAATATTTTCAGCACTGGCGATTTTCATTGCGTGCCTCGGACTGTTTGGACTTTCCGCACTTACGGCAGCACAGCGCACCAAGGAAATAGGTGTAAGAAAAGTACTCGGAGCCTCCGTTCCGCGCATTGTCGCGCTGATGAGCCGCGACTATTTCATCCTTGTAGCAGTTGCTATTACCGGCGCAGTGCCGTTGGCGTGGTGGCTGATGGATACCTGGCTCACAGATTTCGCCTACCGCATCAATCTCAGCTGGTGGTTGATTGCTCTACCGACGTTTATGGTATTACTCATTGCGCTTATGACGGTAATGATACATACCGTAAGGGCTGCGAATGCCAACCCCGTCAACAGTCTTAGAAACGAATAAGGATTGAGCTAATCAGCTAATCAGATTGAATAGAGCTGTTCATAGTATTCCGCGAGCATACGTTTGACGCCAAACTGCTTGTGCGTTGTGAGCACGCTCTCTTTCATCATAGCAATCCATTTTTTGCGGTCGTCGTAGTAGGTTGGCACGACTTCGCCAAGAAGCACCTTATACATTGATTTCTGGTCGTGCGCATCAAGTTTCTTCTCGTTCTTGTTTTCGTAGCCATCACCGATTTGCCATCCGTTAACACCGTGCTGACACGCTTCGGGCCACCACCCATCGAGGATACTGAGGTTCAGCACGCCATTCATTGCAGCTTTCATACCTGACGTACCACTAGCTTCTTGAGGACGCCGCGGGTTGTTGAGCCACACATCGGTACCGCGAACCAGCATTGACCCTATAGTCATGTCGTAGTTTTCCAGGAACACAACGGAGTTCGGGTATTTACGCGTAAGTGCAACGATGTTTTCAACAATGCGCTTACCGCCATCGTCAAGCGGGTGTGCTTTGCCGGAGAATACAATTTGCAGTTTTCCGCTCTTGAAGAGCCTGTCGACTTTCGAGCGGTCGCTGAAGATGAAGTCACTGCGTTTATACGGCACGGCCCGCCGCGAGAATCCGATTAGCAACGAATCCTGTCGAAGCCGTACTCCGGTTCTTTCATAGATGAAACGCAGCAGGTTCTTCTTGTTTTCCTGGTGCACTCTCCAGATTTCCTGAGTTGGTTCTTTGGCAGCCTTGACGATCCGGTTATCCACCCAGGTTGGCAAGTGTATCGCGTTGGTAATACCAACGATTTCCGCGCGGTCCTTTACGTCTTGCCACATCTTGTTCGCAGTCACCGCATGAAGTTGAGCAACGGCATTTGCCTTCCGCGATAAACGCAGAGCACCAACGGTCATGTTAAAAGGAGAGCCACCTAGTCGCTTGAGATCCTGACGGGTGAACACGCCGTTGTCTGCACCCATATAAATCAGGCGATCAATGTAGTGAGACTCATTGCCTTGAACCACTGGTGTATGGGTTGTAAAAACAATCTGCCTGCGGGATTCATCAAGAGCACGGTCAAGCGATTTCCCCGCGGCGACTTTTTCGCGCACGAGTTCGAATCCTGCAAAAAGGGCGTGACCTTCGTTGAAGTGATACACGTCAACGGGGATCTTAAGCGCACGCAGCGCCTTCACGCCACCAATTCCCAGTACCATCTCCTGAGCTATGCGTTCTTCGCCAAACCAGCCGTAAAGCTGACCGGTAATCCAGCTATCTTCATTGCC
>JAEZDW010000122.1 GCA_023417955.1 Bacteroidota bacterium | reverse complement strand
TGCAACTGATCGGCTACCAGCATCATGATACCAAGGCAGACGGACATGCTGATAGCAAGCCCGAAAATGTTTATGGAAGAAAAAAAGCTGTTCTTGATCAGGTTGCGCCAGGCAACCAGAAAGTAGTTTCTGAGCATAAGGAAGGATTGTGGAGATGGAACAGGAAAAGGAAACGGAAGACTAGTTAGTCTCCCGTTTCATAATGAAATAGTACACGAGATAGCCAAGTGACACAGCAACAGCGAAAATACCATAAGGCAGCGTTTGGTCCGGATTGACATTCATGTAGTCAATGATGATTAGTGCGATACCAGCGGACAAGATGATGAGCCCCCACTTTAAAGAGGCGTTACGATTTTCCTCTTTGTGATATTCTTTAAAGATGGATTGACTGTCTTCGTTCACGTAGCCTTTTTCGATCATTTTCTTCTTCAGGATATAATCTGTCATGACTTTTGTGAAATAGTAAAGGCTCGCGCCAAGTGATCCGAGGATGGCTACCGGCATAAGGACGTCGAAAAGGCGATACATATAAAATGTGTTTAAGTTTGCTTAATTTTATTTGTTCCGTAGGACACCGGCCTTGAGCCGGATGTTGCAGGACGTTTAGAAATTTTTTTTCAGGAAAAAATTGATGGCATCTGCAACATGGCGCTGAAAGTACGTGTCAAACAAAGGGCATGGTAGATGACAAAACACTGGTGTCTCAAGTCCTTGGCGGGGATATGCAGGCATTCAGATCGCTGATCAATCGACATGAACGGCTTGTCCTGCATATGGTGGCCAGGCTGATAAAGAACCGGGAGGAGCAGGAGGAAATTTGCCAGGACGTATTCCTGAAGGTTTATGACAAACTTGGCGAATTCCAATTCCAATCGAAATTATCTACCTGGATAGCGACGATTGCGTACCGGCAGGCGATTAACGCCCTTAGAAAGCATAAGATTCAATGGAGTGAAATCCCCGAGGAGGAAAGTTTTACGGCGCATTTTGTCACCACCGAGGATCCGGAGAGCATAGTCGAGGAACAGGATATGGATTCTTTTGTTCTGCGGCTTGTTGACGCACTCCCGCCACAATACAAGCTGGTTCTCACGCTTTATCATGTAGAGGCGATGAATTACCAGGAAATAGGTGACATAACAGGTATGCCGGAGGGAACGGTGAAAAACTACCTGTTCCGGGCGCGCAATTTGTTGAAAGAAAAGGTTAGAGGGAAACTTAAGAGTGAAACAGAGATATGAAGTCTGAAGACGATATACAGCAGCAGATCGAACGTGGAAAGTATCCGCAAAACCAGGATGAAGCGGCATACCTTCATGTTTTCAACGCTTTGAAAAAGATGCCGTCAGATCAACCTGTGCACGGCCTTGCGGATCGTGTTGTACTCCGGCTTGAAAAACGTTCCGTTTCAACGCGGTCGTCGCTCGAATGGGCATTATCGATATTCGGAGGACTTCTCCTGCTGGCGGGCCTTGGTGCAACAGTCGTGCTCACAAACTTCAAGCTCAACTTTGGCTTCCTTTCGGCAATGCGGGATTACACAGGCCTTGTCGTTTTCGGCATCGTGTTCATCGTCGTTCTGAACGTGATCGATCGCCAGCTTGTTCGGAAAAGAATTTTTGATTCTCGTGTTTGATTGTTCGGATGGCTCTAGCGTTCCATCACGATTTCTGCCTGTAGGTTCGTGACTTCAAGGACAGCGTTCCTTCCGCAAATCCATGCTTCATTAGGATGAATATGTCCAACCGGAAAACCGAACCCAATTGGGTAGTTGAATTCCCGGGTATGGTAACGCACGATTTCTTCCACAGTCTCCCCAAATGACTCAGCGTCTTTTATGTCGCTGAAGTGACCGATTGCAAGTCCCGCGAGTGCGTCGAGTTTGCCGGCACGCTTAAGCTGAACAACCATCCGGTCAACGCGATACATGTATTCGTCAACCTCTTCAATAATGAGAATTTTTCCTTTTGTCTCCAGATCATGTGACGATCCTAACGAATCAGCCAGAAGGCTGAGGTTTCCGCCTGTCAGCAGACCTGTGCCTTTGCCTGGTTTGTTATATCCGGAAGAAGATGCGTGTAGCGTATGCGTTTCATCAAAGAGCAGCTTACGCAGGGACTGCAGGGAACCGGCAACGTCGTCTTTACCAAACATAATCGGCATCGTGCCGTGAATGCTCTCGACTCCAAGTGTGGATAATTTCAAATGAAGCGAAGTAATGTCGCTGTAGCCGATAATCCACTTTGGATGATTCATGAACGTACGAAAGTCAATCGCATCGATGATGCGCGTAGTTCCGTACCCGCCGCGGGCGCAAAAGATTGCCTTTATGTCAGGGTCGTCAAGAAATTGCTGCAGTGCGCTGATGCGGTCTTCATCAGTTCCCGCGAGGTAGGAGTGACTGGTATTATAGAGATGAGGCGAGAGAGCAACGCTAAGCCCCCATCCTTCAAGCACGCGCACCGCTGCCTCTACGTCGCTGGCATTGATCCTTCGGGCGGTGGCAACGATGCCTACACGGTCACCTGTTTTTAGTGGAGCTGGTCTCGTCATATTAAAAAAAAAGCCTTACCCGAAGGAAAGGCTTTTACACAATTTCTGTAAATCTATTTGTTAGGAGTCGTTGACTTTTGCGCGTCCTGAGGTTTGGGCGTAACACCCAACTTCTTCAACACAAGGTCAGAGATGTCCGATGCTTCGTCGGCATATAGTACGACATCAAGTCCGCCGATTTGCTGGCTAAGTACCATGCTGAATCCGTTTTCCTTCGCAGTGTCGGTAATTGCTTTACCCATCTTGTCATAGACAGGCTGCATCAACTGGTTGTTTTTGTTTTGAATTGTAACCTGTGCGTCTTCCTGCAGCTTTTGAAGATTCTGCTGAAGTTGTTGAAGCTCGCGTTCAGTATTCAGGCGAACAGCCTCTAACATCGTGTTGATGTTTTGGGTGTAGTCCTGGTATTTCTTTTGAAATTCGGCGGCCTTTGCTTCGATCTGATTCTTCAATTGAGTTTGAAGCGACTTCAGTTCTGTGTCAATTTGTTTTGCTTCAGGCATCTGGCTGAAAATATAATCTACATCCGCATAGCCGATCTTCGTTGACGTAGTCTGAGCCTGTGCCACAACGGAACAAAAGCTCATAGCCACAATAAATAGAAATGTTCTCATTACAGTTAAATTCAATTTAGTTTTTAATCTTATCATTTGGGTCTCCAAGGCCAAGTTCATCCAGTACGAAGTCAGTGTAATCGTGCCGGGGGTCTGTATAGATCATCACCATAGCACCTGCCTTGTCGAACATGATAGCCAGATTATTCTGCTTACAAACCTTGTCAACCGCGTCCCAAACCTTGTCTTGAATAGGTTTAATCAACTCCTGTTTTTTCAGAAAGAACAGCCCGTTAAAGCCGAATACCTTCTTTTGGTATTCCTTTAGTTCTGCCTCTTTCTTCTGGATTGCGGCAGTCCGTTCTTTCCGCATTTCCTCCGTCAGCAGCACCTGTTCCGCCTGAAAGGCGCTGTACATCCCTTCGATTTTTTTAGCGCTTTCCTGAATTTCCTTTTCCCAGGACTCCGAAAGGCTGTTTATTTCTGCCTGAGCCTTGGCGTATTCAGGCATTTTATTCAGGATGAAATCGGTGTCGATGTACCCGAACCTCTGAGCATTGACAAAATTCAGGCCGAAAATGAGAAAAAAAATCGTAAATAAATATGGGCGCATATCCTATCTGATTTGTTGGCCAATGGTAAAGTGGAATTGTGATCCGCTTACATCACCCCGGCTTCCAAGCGGCACGCGATCAAAGCCATAACCCCAATTCAACCCGATCAAACCAAATGCTGGCATAAATATCCGTGCACCAAAACCGGCGGACCGATACATTTTAAACGGATTGAAGTCTTCGTAATTGTCCCAGTTATTTCCGCCTTCAACGAAACCAAAACCATAAATCGTGGCAGCATTCCCCGTTGTGACGGGATAGCGCAATTCAAGCCCGAACTTATCATAAACCACGCCACCAAGCTGCGACGAGCTGTTTCCACTCTGATAAAGTGGTGGTGTTATGATATTGTTCTCATACCCGCGAAGTCCGATAATGTCTTTTCCAAGTACGAATGAATTGAAACCGCCTGCGAGTCCGTCACCCCCAACAATAAAGCGCTCAAATGGACCGATTCCGGCTCGATTCGAGTACGAGGAAAGGAATCCAAAGTGTGCCTTCGCTTCGAGGACCAGCTTCTTCTTGTTATCCAGCGGAATATAGTATTTCGCGTCGAACATGGTCTTGTAGTACTCCTGCCATTTGTTTCGGCGAGCTGCCGGCGCCGTTTCGTAGTCAATGTCATTCCACGACGAATACGGAGGCGTAAGAGTTAAACTCAACGAAATTGAAGAACCTGAAGACGGATACATCGGGTTATCTATACTGTTACGCGAGAGCGTTGTGTTAAACGTGAGCTGGTAGGAAGTACAGGTTGTACAACCCAGCTGATAGTCCATGCTGTCGAGTTGATATACGGCGTAAGACAACGAGTTTGTCAGCGTGAAATAG
>JAEZDW010000079.1 GCA_023417955.1 Bacteroidota bacterium | reverse complement strand
TGATTGAATTGAATACTCATCCCACAATGCAGCAACTGCAAGAATTGTACTTCGTCATTTGAACTTCTCTAGCCGCGGAGTATTGGAGTTTTCTGCCTTGAAGATGGTGGGCGATTGAGTTTAGTTTTATCCTTCTTTGACGTCTGAACCGTGATTCAAGGATTAAAGGATGGACATGATACTGAGTTAATCGGAAATTTTTCCCATCCCATCAACCGACTATCCCCAACTACCCGGAAGCGCGGCATTCTATAATCCGGCAATAGAATGCCGATTACTCTCCCAATAGGCTCCTTTGTGCATCATAATAACATTATCGGCGTTATACTGCCGAATCGGAACTAAATTACCTATTTAGGTGTATATTTGAGTACAGCAAAGCGTTTTACGCACATAATCCGGCAATCAAATGCCTAATTCTATGAACATGGATAGCCAAAAAGCGACTATTGGGGATATTCTCCAATCTCGACGAAAGGCCCGAAAGATACCGCAAGAGCAGCTGGCAGATATTGCCGGCATCTCTCCGCGAACAATTCGCGACATAGAAAAAGGAATTGCAAATCCTGAATTGGAAACGCTTTTGAAAATCTGCCATGTGCTGGGAATGGAAATTAAAATTGACGTGATCAAGTAATGGGACGGAGGGCTGAAGTATATAATAATGGGGTGCTTGCAGGCATTCTTGAAAGGTCAGATCGGCAACAATACGTTTTTCGCTACGACGACGATTATTTTATTAATCCTGCCCGAAGCGCGATTAGCCTGTCGATGCCTAAAACTCAACAAGAATATCACTCACATTTTTTGTTTCCATTTTTTTACGGACTGCTGTCCGAAGGAGTAAACAGACAAACGCAATGCAGGTTGCTGAAAATTGATGAGCGTGATCATTTCAGTCTGTTACTCGCAACAGCTCAATCAGACACTATAGGGTCAATTACCGTGAAAGAAATAAAATCATGAACTGTTCAGGTTGCTTAAAACAAATTGATAACCCCGGCTATTGCCGGAAGTGCCTGAAAGATTTATTCGGCGGCAAGAAGGTTGCGCATGTTCTTCCTTTCAATTCGCCTTACACGGAAGATTCAGATCTGTATCAGGAGAGAACAAAAAAGTTGTCTATTTCCGGGGTGCAGGCAAAGTACTCCATGCGTCTTGACGATAACAAGCTTGTTCTTACAGACACGGGTGGACAATACATTCTTAAGCCTGTTCCGGTCGGCCAATTCAAGAACCTTGATCAGGCGCCTGCCAACGAACATCTAACTATGCAACTGGCAGGACAACTTTTCAAAATCACCGTACCACCAAATGCCATCATTCATTTCAGCGATAGTAGTCCCGCATATCTGGTAAAGAGATTCGATGTTAAGAGTTTCGATCATGTCAGGAGTTCGAAATATCCACAAGAAGATTTTGCCCAGATCGCACAGGTTACAGAAGAAACCCATGGTAAAAATTATAAGTACGACCTTTCCTATGAAGAAATTGGACGGTTGATCAAACGGCATATCCCAACGTTTGCGATTGAACTTGAAAAGTTTTTCCGATTGGTACTTTTCAACTACATTTTTTCAAACGGCGATGCGCATGTAAAAAACTTCTCCGCCATACAAACGGATGAGGGTGATCACGTTCTTACCCCGGCTTACGATCTCTTGTGTACAAGAATACATTCACCAGGTGAAGCCGATATGGCGCTGACTCTTTTTAAAGACCGGTTCACTGAAGCTTATGATGCGCATGGCTTCTACACATATGACGATTTCCTTGAATTTGGTAAGGTCTTAGGTATAAAAGAAACCCGGGTAGTCAAGATCATCGATGAGTTTAACGGCAGGGAAATAAGTATTGATAAGTTGATCGATGCGTCTTTCTTAGATAGCGACATAAAAGCCATTTATAAAAATACCTACAGGGATTAAATGACCCGAATGCGTATTCGCTATACCAACAAGGCTATTCTTCCCGGATAAGATTGTGGTGCGTTGATCGGAAATTTCCCTTTAGGAAAAAAAGATACACTGGAAGATTTTAGCAACAAATCGATGACAACATGAAGAAGCATTTGATCAGGTGTGATGCGTTGAAGGAGCCGAAGGAGGGATGATTGACGATTCCGGGAAATTAAGCTAAACGAATGTCGGCACGTTTCGATATATATATCAGCGATCGCGATTGAACAATAAATTAAGTAATGCAAAAACAATTAACCATCTCGAACTTCGAAAGCCAGCTTAGTGACGTGCTTCTTTCCAGGGGCTATGACTATATCGAGAATGTTATTGACCTGAAAGTCGCCGGCAATGAGGAATATACTCAATGGAGGGCACAAGTCCAGGGTAGCGAAACATACCGCGTGGTTATTCAAACAGACGTCGCTACCGAAGCGATACGCTTTAGCTCCTGCAATTGTCCATTTGACGGCCCCATTTGTAAGCACCAGGTTGCAGTGCTGTACTCGATTAAAATGACAAATGATGAAAAGGAGGAGAAGCCAAAAGTTT
>JAEZDW010000036.1 GCA_023417955.1 Bacteroidota bacterium | reverse complement strand
ATCATCGTACGGTGCAGGTCATAAATAAAATTCATGTCAGAAAAATTTAATGATACGAATGTGGTTCACTAAGATATAATTTTATTCAGATTCAACGATAGTTATAAAGTTGCTATCTGCAATATTGCTAAAATTTAATTCCTATAAGCAAAACGTCATCCGTTTGTTTTTGTTCTCCCCTCCAGGTCTCCCATTCATGATCGAAGGTAGCCATGGCATCATGCATCGACCCCTTATGGATGCGTTCAATAATCTCCCTGACACGTTTCGGCCCAAACTTACGTCCCTCGGGTCCGCCGAACTGGTCGGGGAAGCCGTCCGAACTAAAGTAGATTGAATCGCCGTGGTCAAGCTGAATGCGCGTATTGGTAAAGTTCGTTTGGTTCTTGAAAATACCACCCCCGATAGGGAACTTGTTTCCTTTGACTTCCTCCATCGCACCATTGCGCATGATGTAAAGCGGGCGGTGTGCACCGGCATACTCGACTGCACGGGTGTTCAGATTGATCTTACAAAGGGCAATGTCCATACCGTCCTTGGTAGTTGCGTCTTCATCCTGACGTAGTGTAGTTGTTACACCCTCGTCAAGCAGGTCGAGAATCTTGCCAGGTTCAGTAATCTTGCGGCTCCGTACAATATCGTTCAGCAGGAAGTAACCAATGAGCGACAAGAGCGCTCCCGGTACGCCGTGACCAGTACAGTCTACCGCCGCAATAAAGATTTCGTCCTTAAGTTGTACGAACCAGGGGAAGTCACCCGATACCACGTCACGCGGTTTATACAGGATGAATGAATCCGGTAATGCCCGGCTGATCACCCGGTTATTGGGAAGAATCGCGGTCTGAATACGTTTCGCGTAGTTAATACTTTCCGTGATCTTCTTGTTCTTATTCTGGATTTCCAACTCGATCATCTTGCGCTCGGTAATGTCGTGAGATACGACAAGTACTGACTCAAGCTTGTTGGTTTCATCATATTCCGGAATGGCGTTCACCTGCATGATACGTTTACCCATTTCCGAAGGGAAATCCATTTCGGTGGAAACTGTATTGTTCGACTGGTTCACCTCTTCAACAACTCTGAGCCAGCCTTCGAGGATAGAGAAATCAAGTTCTGCTTCCTTAACTTTCTTGTTGAGGAACAACGCCGGTTTCTTTCCTGTGTATTCTTCAATGACAGGGTTGATATAAGAAATTGTTTCGCTTTCGAGTCGCGTGATAAGGTCAGGCGAGTTTTCTGAAAGCGCCTGCATCTTGCTTCGCATCCGTTGTTCCTGCTCAGCACGACGACGTTCGGTGATGTCACGCGAGTTGAGGATGTATCCATGGATCGCAGGGTTCGACATACAGTTCGTACCCGTCGATTCAATCCAGATAAAGCTTCCGTCTTTCGCACGATACTCGTACTGAACAGTCACTTTCTCGTCAGGATTTTCGTTCATGCGACTGAAAATCTCGTGGAAGATGTGCCTGTGATCAGGATGCACCTTGTCGATATCGCTCTTGCCAATCATCTCTTTCTGGCCGTAACCGAGAATGGTTTCAACCGACGGCGAGATGTAGCGAATTGTTTCGTCTTCCTCGTAAATCGTAATTACCTCAGACGCGTTTTCAAGGAGCAACTGCATCCGTTTTTGTGTGCGGTTAACTTCTTCAACCTGCTCTTCGAGCATCTGGTTGGAACGCTTCAGCTCTTCCTGAGTAGCCTGCATTTCTTCCGCATTCTGACGAAGTACTTCCTGCTTCTCTTTCAGCTCATTACTCATCTCCTGAGATTCAGCAAGCAGCCTGCGCGTGCGCTCGTTAACCTTGATGTTGAAGATCGTTCGTGCAAGGATCAGTGAGAGTTCCTTCACGAAATTCACCTGAGATGCATCAAACCTCTTGAAGCCCGCGAATTCCAGAACACCATAAACTTCTTCGTTGGTGATGAGCGGAACAATAAGAATACACGATGGTTTTTGATCGCCCAGCAAACCGGAAGTAAGTGTAACGTAGTCGTCCGGAATTTCGGTACGAAGGATCGTATCCTTTTCGATCGCAGCCTGTCCGACAAGGCCTTCAGCAAATTTGAATTTTGCCTTGAGGTATTTTTTTCTGTTATAAGCGAAGCTCGCCCGCATTTCAATAAGGTGGGGCGTTACTTCATCGTTAACAACATAGAATGCGCCCTGTACAGCACTAATCTTTCCGAGGATGAAGCGGATGACGTCGTCACCGAGCTCATCAATGGAATCGTGCATCCTCAGGATTTCACTTATTTCGGCAACGCCACGTACAATCCAGTTGCGTTCTGTGTCGCGGCGTTCGTTTTCAATAAGGTTCGTCCGCATGTTGATCAACGACATGCCCAGGAGATCGTCCTGACTCGCGGGAGCAAATTCCGTATCGTATTTTCCTTCTCCGATTTGTTTTGCGAAATCCGCATTACGCCGGAGCGTGTGCACAAGTTCATCAACCTTGGTACCCATCTGACCGAATTCATCGTTGCTGCGGTCTTCCTCAGTTTCAGGAAGAATACCCTGGGCAACAAGCCCGATCGTATGTTTCATGCTGAAGAGCGGTCTTGTGAGGGAACGCGCGAGTACCATTGTCAGCAGGAAGGAGAGAGCGATCACGCATACACCCGCATAGATGAAGGTGGAGATGATTTCGCCTGTATCAGCCTCTGCTTCTTCAATGTCCATCTTGGCAATAAGGGCGATGTCGGCAGCGTCGATGAGCCTTGCCGTTTGAAGAACAGGCTTTCCGGCGTAGTCTTTACTTTTTTGCGTTACGGCCTTTCCTTCAAAAACAGGTTGGAACGAAACTACAAACGGATCGTTGGATTCGAGCATCCGGATTGCAGCTGTTGTGTCTTCGCGGACCGGACTTACAAGGGCGACTTTTCCCTGATAACCGCCTTTGCGAGCCAGAATGATTTCACCGGTCTTACCAAGTCCCTTGTAGGTAGTCAGGAGCTCATAGGCCTTGCTCAGATCGAGTGCAACGATAATGATCATGTTGTTGCCACCGGCATCCTTAGCGGCTCCGGCAACGTACATGGAATATTTACGCGTTTCTTTATTTCGCTCAACCAATGAGAAGTAGATGCCATTCATCGCCTTGGCGAACATGCCATCCCTTTCAATGAAATTTGTCTTGTAAGCAGGATCAGTCGAAGCAATAACACCGCCGGTCGGGTTTGTGATGATGATTTCACCAACCTGGAGCACGTTCTTCATTTCAGCGAGGTAGCTGTTCAGATCACCTGCAGGTTGCGATGCTGTTGCGAAAATGTCGTCGCCTGCACTTTCGGCGTCTTCTTCCTGATCAAAATCCGAAGTGGAATCCGAAGGTTCGGAGTCGCCGGACGCAAAATCGTCTGCAGATGATTCATCACCGAATGAGGCTATCATGAAATCTGAAGAAGGACCACTTGCGTGATTCCTGACTGTTTCTGAACGCTGGAGCATTTCCACGGCGATAGACCCGCGGTGGAAGAATGTGTTGAAATAGTTGGCGTAGTTGTCAGCGACAGCGTTCAGGCTGGTGAGGTGCTTTTCACGCGCAGCCTTCACCTGATAGTCATATCCAAAGAAGCTTATTGCGCTGACAGCAACTATTGAAATTGCCAGTATCAGCAGCGTTATCTTCGTACTTACGTTAATGTTCTTGATCATACGCTTCGCATTATCCGATTGACCTGATCTTTTCGGTTATCAATTGTGCCGACTCCTCTATGAACTTACGCTGATCATCAGTAATCCGTTCGAATGTGGCGACTTCGATTACACCGAACAGTGTGTCGTTATCTTTCACAGGAACGAGAATAATGTAGCGGGGAGAAGAATTTCCAAGACCGGAAAGGATCGTAATGTATCCGGTGGGCACTTCATCAATGAAGAGCGTCGAGCGCGACACAGCTACCTGGCCGACGACGCCTTCTCCAAATTCGTATTCAATCACCGTGCTTTCACCAATGTTAAGTGCATACCCGGCGTAGAGTTCCACAAAGCGTTTGCCTTCGGTTTCACGGCTGCGGTAAAGAATCCCCTGACCGGCTTTTACTTCCTTGCAAATCATATGGAGTGCGCCGGTTAGCGCCTGCTTGGCATCACCTGTAGTGAGGGCGTTCTTAACAGTTTCGAGGCTGATCGTAGTGAGTCCGGCCTGTTCGTTTGCTTCCTTCCGCAACTCTTCCTTGTCAATGATCTTGTCTCTGAAAACGATCACTTCTTTTTTGTAGCGCATCGCTGACACGACAGTGAGGATGCCGATAAGGAACGTTGCAATGAGAACAAGATACACCGACAAAAATTCGGGCTGGTAGCCGTCGGCAAGGCGGAGTGATACCGGAAGGGAATAGATCAGATAAAGCGAAACCCCGATGCCGACGATGAACGCAGCCGTCAGCCAAAGGTTGAGGTTATACCGGTCAGTAAATGTTCGTGTCATCTGTATTTCTTATCCAGTTCTTTAAAAAATTCAACAATCTGATCTGTACGAAGCGTGTAGTCGATCTTTGTCATTCCAAGCGCTGCACGAGGCATCGTGTCGATCATACATTCCGAAGGCTCCTGAACAATGGTTGTCCCGCCGCGTTCGTGAATGTGTTTCATACCGAGGGCCCCGTCGCGGTTGGCACCCGATAACAAAATGCCAATCAGTTTCTCTTTATATACATAAGCACAACTGCTCAATGTTATATCGATCGCCGGTCTCGAGTTGTTTATCATCTCCTCTGTCGAAAGCGCGAAGTGATTACCAAGTTCAACCGAAAGGTGATAGTTTGACGGAGCCAGGTACACGCTGCCTTTTTTAATAGGCTCCTTGTCATTTGGTTCTGTCACCTGCACCACGCTCTTGATTGACAAAGCTTCCACGAACCCGTTTCTCACGTGCTTCAACCGGTGAAGGCACATGATAATGGGCAGCGGAAATCCCTTTGGCAACTGAGACAATATCTTCACCACTCCCTGAAAGCTGCCTGCGGAACCACCGATAACAACGGCTTTATAGCTGTTATTTAGGTTGAATTTATTCATGCTTATGGCAACCTCGCTCAGTCCTTAAT
>JAEZDW010000487.1 GCA_023417955.1 Bacteroidota bacterium | reverse complement strand
AGATAATGCCGTATTGGCGAATATGCTGGCGCTTTTCACCGATGACACGCGTGCGCTGAATCAGGTTTACAATGTTGCATGCGGCGAGCAGACTTCGTTGAATTCTTTGATCGGGATGCTGCGCGATGTTTCGGGTCGCGACATCAAAGCAGAGCACGGCCCCGAGCGCCCGGGCGACGTCCGCCATTCCCGCGCCGACATCACCAAGATCAAGACGCTGTTGGGCTATGAACCGGTTGTGTATTTCAGGGAAGGCCTCGCGAAAATTTTTGAATGGTATAGTAAGAGCAGCTAGCATCTGGCAGTGACTGCTATTGAGAAGAGTAGGCTTCAGTTTCTAGCTGCGAGCTGCAAGCTGCAAGCTTGATTTCTGCTAACTTAAATGTCCACGGTTCTGAATGATGGTAGCTTTTTTCACCGCAAAGGCGCTAATCGCAAAGGACCGCTATGAAGTTCCCTAATTATAAATTATAAATTCCCAAATTAGAAATTGCCAGCTTCTGGCTGTGACTGCTAGTGAGAGGAGCAGGCTTCAGCTTCAAGCTGCGAGCTTCGAGTTGCAAGCTTGGTTTCGCTAACTTAAATGTCCACGGTGCTGAATGATGGTAGGTATTTTTAGAACAATGAACTGCCTCAATTATAAATTTCCAAATTAGAAATTGCTGGCACACGCGAAGTCGTTACTCAGTTATCCTTCCTGAAACCTGAAACCTGCAAACCTGAAACCCGAAACGCTTTTCTTTTCGTATCGCCTGCTAATCGGAAACCGCCTCCCTTTGGCTTTTATAATATTTGAGATACCATTCAACAAACTTTGCCACCCCTTCGCTGATGCGCGTTCTGGGAGTATAGCCTGCGTAGTTGGCTAGTGCGGAAATGTCCGCGTGCGTTGCAGGCACGTCGCCGGGCTGCATGGGCATCATTTGTTTGATTGCTTTCTTGCCGAGGGATCGTTCGATTTCTTCGATGTATTCCGTAAGCCGCACTGCTTGTGAGTTGCCAATGTTAAAGATTCGGTACGGCGCCGATGACGTCGGTATCGAAGGATTTTGCCCGTTCCAGTTTTCATCAGCCTGTGCAGGTTTCACAAGACAGGCCACCACTCCCTCGACGATGTCGTCAACAAACGTGAAGTCGCGGAGCATATTGCCGCCATTGAAAACCTTGATGGGTTTGTCGTTTATGATCGCATCCGTAAAGAGGAAGAGTGCCATGTCAGGGCGGCCCCAGGGACCGTACACCGTGAAAAAGCGAAGCCCTGTTGTTGGAAGGCGGTACAGGTGGCTATAGCTGTGAGCCATCATTTCGTTGGCCTTCTTCGTGGCTGCGTACAGCGATATCGGATGTTCCGTAGGGGAGTCCTCCGGGAAAGGCGTATTAGTGTTAAGTCCGTAAACGCTCGAAGTACTTGCGTAAACGAGGTGTCTGACCCTTGTCTGGCGGCAACCCTCCAGGATATGAAGGAAGCCGGTAACATTGCTGTCTGCGTAGACATAGGGATTTTCGAGGGAATAACGGACCCCGGCCTGAGCTGCGAGGTTGACGACGTAATCGAACTTTTCAGTTTCAAAAAGGCGGAGGATCCCTGCACGATCACAAAGATCCATCTTGACAAAACGGTAAGCCGGATAACGCGCTGATGTGGTCAATTCCGGGCCAGGGGAGTGGATCCCGCTTTCCTTCAGCCGGTCAATCTTGAGTTGAACCGCGTAATAATCGTTGATGTTATCCAGGCCGACAACGTCAAAACCGTCGCTGATAAGTCGCAGAACCGTATGCATTCCAATAAATCCGGCGGCTCCGGTCACGAGAACTTTTTCTTTCATGGGGCGTCAGTCGAGCCATCGGCCCGAAAGGCCAATATTAACAGGAATTTTTTTCATTAAAAAGTCGACAGAGCCGCATCTGACCATGTACGGATGAAGGCCGAAACAGCAGCGAGGGGTAGCTGGAGTTTGATTTTGAGAATGTTCCATACCTGAAAATCGAAAAAAACCTGTGCCGAAATCGAGCTTGCACGAGTTCCGTATTAACAAAAAATCAATTCCCGAGGTGACATCAGGATCACCTGGCCATTTGGACGAGAACAAAATGATACTTTCAAATGGATTACGATAGCCGAAAAGACAATAACAAGAACGTCGGTTGCTCCCGTGAGCATAGTGTAAACCGGACTTTTCCGGCAAGAGGATACCTTAGAAATAAGGTAGTTTCCATCTGTAATGTTCAGGTATAAACCTTAACTAAAGACAATGAATGATGCAATTTGAAACCTTCCGCGTACTTGAATGTTGAAATAACGTATCTTTGAATTTCAACCGTTGGTTGACATCGTGAAATGAGGAACAAAAAAAAACTACTGGCAATTATACCAGCAGTTTTTTTGACGCGCAACGTGAAAGAAGCTGCGTCGGTTGGAGCGGATGTCCGGGATAATCTTTTAGATTTTTCCTCCCTGGCCATCACCAGTTCCGGGGTTTTCATTCTGAGTGGGTTGAACCACTTCTTCAGTGCATGATGTCACAGTTAATGAAGTTGCCATAGCAAACAGAACGATGTAGATGAACTTTTTCATAGTGTTTAGTTTTTGAGTGTTGTTAAAACTTTCTGCCAAAGATTATCGAGATGAACATGCGTTACAGATTCGAGCAATGTGTTTACTTACCCGAGTACTTTAATTTTTTCAGCAAGGCTCTGCTCATCGTTATCGTCGCAACGTTGTTGACGAATGATGTGCACGCACAAAGCCGCAAACTTGACTCACTTGAAGGTGTGCTTGCTGACAAAGAAGGTATCGACAGATTCGAGACCCTGATAAATAAGGTAAGAACCACTTTGTATACTGATTTCAATGCAGCATATGCCGCTGCCAATGAAGCCTATGAGATTGCGCTCAACGAAGGCGACACGTTACGCATCGTTGAAGGAGGTCGTATACTCGGACAAGTTCTTGCACGGCAGGAGAAAAGACTTGAATCAATAAAAGTGCTTGAGAAAGTTCTTCCCGTGGCAGAGCGTCATCAGATGACGACTGATATCAAGCTCATCCTGATGAACCTCGGAAACGCATACACCTTTGTCGGTAACTATGACAAGGCACTCGCGGTTCACTTCCGTGTTCTGGGTTTGACTGAAGAACATGATGACATTGAAAACAAAGGCTTCACCTACAACAACCTTGGTCTCCTCTTCAGCAAAATGAAAAACTTCAAGGAGGCGAAGTCCTACTATGAAAAAGCGCTCGAGATTCAGCTCCAATCAGACAGGTACGACATTGGAATTCTGCTTAATAACATCGGCGACTGTCACAATGCTTTGGGCGAGCACGCGCTGGCCCTGGAGCGATTCAAGCAGGCACTGAACGAATGTGTTGACGAGTGCGCACCATCAATCGCGCTTAATGCCAACATGGGTTCCGGGATTGCATACCTGAAACTGGAAAACTACGACCTGGCAGAAAAGCATGTTCGCATTGCATTAAGTCGATCAGGTGAAGTTGCGAATCGCCGTTTTGAATCTGAAGGGCACTACTGGCTTGGCCGTATCTACAAACAGCGCAACGACTACGATGCAGCCATCGATGAATTTGAAAAAGCAGAAGTAATCGCAGAGAAAGGTCAGTTCCGCGAATCGCTTATGCACGCAAGCCAGGCCCTTGCTGAGGTCTACCATACCCGGAAGGATTTTGATAAATACTCCCGATACGTCAACCAGTACATTGCCCTGAAGGACGATATGTATGATGAGGATGTGATGCAAACACTTGCACGAAGCAGAGCCGAATACGAACAGCGCATGAACATGGCAACGATAGAGGCAAACAAGACTACTATCGCGCAGCAAAAACGTTTATACATGTCTGCACTGGTGATTGCTATTATGGCTATCGTTATCGTAATCGGACTTGTAGTCGCTTATCGCGCACTCAAACGAGTTAACCGCAAGCTTTCACAGGCGCAGGATGTCATCCATGAGCAAAACCGCAAGCTGGGAGTAAGGAATGCTGAACTTGACCGCCTCGTGGAAAAGAAAACCGAAGAACTCAGACATGTGAATCTTGCATTGAAGCAGATGAACGACGAACTCGACACATTTGTGCTGAAGAGCGCTGAAGACATTCGCGCCCCGCTCGCGTCACTTATGGGAATATGCCACGTCGCCATGCTCGACATCAAGGACAACACCTCTTTGATGTATGTAAAAATGATCAGCAAAACTACCGAGGTTCTCAATTCGATACTTAAGCGTCTGCTTGCACTCAACAAGATCAATCACGCCAAGCCAAGCCTTTCGGAGACTGACCTGCCTGCGCTTGTCGACCAGGTGCTGTCCCTTCAGATGAAGAAGGGTATACCCGAGAAAGTTGTGGTGCGAAAGAACATCGCCAGGAATACAAGCCTGCTCACCGACAAGGAGCTGATGAGTATCGTACTCGAAAACACGATCGACAACGCACTGCGTTTCTGCAATTCAACGCAGGACAAGGAACACTTCATTGAGATCAATGTCCAGCCTGCGAATAATGGTCGCGTAAGCGTGAGCATCGTAGATAATCGTGACATGGACGTCGAACAGGGGACACCGCGTCTGTTTGATGTATTGCAAGGTTCGGAGTTCGAAACCGGAGAGCCTGAGAAAGTCCAGCACGACCTCTACTTCGTCAAAACCGCCGCGAAAAAGATTGGCGGAAAAGTTGACGTGAAGAAGACCCCTGAAGGCTATAACGAACTTACTCTCGTGTTCTGAGTCAGGTCACCTGAATTGTACTCCACACCATTCAGCTTCCGCATCTTGTGAGCAGCCTGCGCCCTTATTATTCAGGTTTCTCGTTATTTTTTTGTAATTAGCTTAAATGTGCTCATTAACCGGACTATTGCTGTCTGGCATGAGATTTTACGTGATAGTTTGTTTAGGTAATTGTACCTGATGGAGGAGTTTATATTTAGAAACGGCCGGAAATGTCCACAAATCAAAAGCAGAGTCATCTTAATTGACGACGACGAGGACGACCAGCTGATTTTTTTAAATACCATGGAAAGAATCAATCCGCACCTGAAATGCGTGACTGCGTGGAACGGAATGGAGGCGTTGGAACAACTTTCGCGTATGAAGACCATGCCGGAAGCAATTTTCCTCGATCTGAATATGCCGCGTATGAGTGGTGAGCAATTTTTGGATGCATTTGCTGAAACAACAAATGCCGGTAGAATTCCAGTAATTGTCATGACTACAAGCGCAGACATACGGACAGTTGAAATTTCCCTTGGAAAAGGTGCAAGCCATTATATCATCAAACCAAACAAAGATGCAGAATGGTTGGAAGCACTGAAACCAATATTAGGCACCCAAAAAATAACAGCCAAAAACGGACAATTAAAACGGCAGGTCTGATTGACATCGTTTTCACGAAGAATGAGGAACCCTACAAAGAGCATCCCGATGATTGACGATACAAAGCCAGCGGTTGATTCCGAGTCTGCATCCAAGGAAAAAGGTGCGGTCTCGGGCAATACGGCGATAACTAAAGATCGCTTTGAAAAAATTATCGATGAGGTCGAGGAGTATGCCATCTTTTCCCTGAATGCGTCCGGTATTATCTCCTCATGGAACCGCGGTGCCGAAAAAATCAAAGGTTATAAAGCAGAAGAAATTATTGGAAAACACTTCCGGCTGTTCTATACGCGCGATGAAAAGGAAGCGAAGTTTCCGGAGCAGCTGCTCGCGAAGGCGGCGGAAAACGGACGCGCCTACCATGAAGGCTGGCGTCTGAAGAAAGGGGGTACCCGGTTCTGGGGAAGTATATCCATTACAGCAATTCACGACGACGAAGGAAATCTTACCGGCTTTCTCAAAGTAACGCGTGACCTTACCGAGAAACGCATCGCCGACGACAGCCTCAGCAAGTTTGTTGAAGAGATCCAATTGAAAAACGAGGAGCTTCGCAAAAGTCAGGCCCGCTATCAAAAGATGGTGGAGGAAATCAAGGACTATGCGATCATTCAGCTTGATCCAAACGGCATCGTAATGGAATGGAATCTCGGCGCCGAAAAAGTCAACGGATACAGTCCGGAAGAAATTATTGGAAAAAGTTTCCGGCTCTTTTACACGCACGATGACCGCGAAGCCCGGTTGCCTGAACGACTGCTGAAAGAAGCACGCGATCTGGGATCGGTAACCCATGAAGGCTGGCGCGTTCGCAAAGACGGACGCAGGTTCTGGGCATACGTTGCCATTACGGCACTCCACGATGAAAAAGGGGAGGTGTTCGGATACTCTAAAATCACCCGCGACCTGACGGATAAACGCATTGCTGAAGATCGAATCAGCAACTATGTGGAGGAACTCAAACAGAAAAACGAGCAGCTCCAGCTAAGTGAAGAGCGGTACTATCGCATGATCGAGGAAGTCGAAGACTATGCGATCATCTTTCTTGACCTCAATGGAGAGATTCGTCACTGGAACTCAGGCGCAGAAAAAATCAAGGGATATACACGCGAAGAAGCTATTGGCAAGAACTTCCGCATCTTTTATACGCGAACAGACCTTGAGAATGGTGTCCCTGAAAAACTTCTACGCGAAGCAGTTGCCACCGGCAAGGTAATCAACGAAGGCTATCGCCTCAGAAAAGATGGCAGCGCGTTCTGGGCGAGCGTTGTGATCACGGCGCTGCACGGAAAGAATGACGAGGTCATCGGATTCACTAAAGTTACGCGTGACCTTACGGAACGCAAGGCTGCTGAAGAAGCACTTGATTTGAAGAACCGCGACCTTGAAGTGGCAAATAGCCAGCTTTCCTCTTTTGCGTTCGTTGCGAGTCACGACCTTAAAGAACCATTGCGCAAGATCCAGGTATTCACCTCCCGGATTTCGGAGATGGAACAATTGTCGGACAAGAGTCAGGACCACATTCAAAAAATACTTTTCAGTGCGCGGAGAATGCAGCGACTGATCGACGACCTCTTGTCGTTCTCGAAACTAAGTCGTTCAGAGGAACCGGTGCCTGTTGATCTCAATCATACCATCGCGGACGTTCGCAGCGACCTTGAGGTTTCGATCCACGAAAAGATGGCCACGATCCGCTTCGACGATCTTCCAACGATCAGGGCAATTCCTTTTCAGATGCACCAGCTATTCCTGAATTTGTTTTCAAACTCGCTCAAGTTCTCGAACCCGCTTCATCCTCCTGAAATCAAAATTGCACACACACTTGTAACCGGACCTGTGGAATACCATGGCGTCACCGAGAACCGCAGCTACCACCGACTGACAATCTCAGACAACGGCATTGGTTTCGAACCACGCGAGGGAAAGCGAATCTTTGATGTGTTTTACCGCCTGCATCCACGCGATTCGTTTGAGGGAACGGGGATTGGTCTGGCGATAGTGCGGAAGGTTGTCGACAACCACAAAGGATTCATCGCAGCCGACGGTTCACCAGGCGCAGGCGCAAAGTTTTCAGTGTACATTCCCGCATAGCAATCGAGGCGTCTGCTATCAACAACAGCTTGTGGTCAGCCGTTTATCGTTTGTGAAATTGTTGTGGGCAATTAACGCCGGCAAACCTTTTGGTTTTAAAAATCATTTACTAACTCGAATTGATAAACAATCAACATCATTCAGGAGAATATTATTTCATGGGGTTGTATATCAAGATCAGCAAATCGGGTACAGAAGAATTTGAACAATCGCTCCGCGAACTTGAACCATTGTGTGAGCAAATTGATGGGCAGCAGGATCCCGTCCTGTGCTTTCCTGCCCGTGGCAACCTTATGAATGTTGTTCAATTCCTTTCAGATCGGAATCTCAAATTCGAAGTTGACGTTCAGGATGAATAATATTTTAAACTGCGACATGAAAACTATTTGCTAACGCGAATGGGGCAGCGCATTGAAGGTGGTCATTTCTAATTTCTGATTTATGATTTTTAATTGGGGGCTGCCCCGCCATTTGCGCCCGTTGCATCTCTGGACCTTGCGACAAAAAAATCTCTTCCTTTAGAACCGCGAACATTCAAGTTACGACCAAACAAACTCGCAGCTTGTAGCTCGCAGCTCGAAACTGACCCGTTCTCATCTCAATAGCAGTCGCTGCCAGTAACCAGCTGCTTTAAGATATCCGAAGCGTCTTGTCCACAGACATCTTCATCGCGATGCAAAAGCATGCAACGAGGGTAATCGCCAGGCATCCTGCCAGTCCCAGTGCTGTCATGCCGTTGTTCTGAAATTCTTTGGGTTCAACTTCGCGTTCCCATGTTTGAGTAAGTGCGGTGGTATTCATATGCTTTTTTTTTCTGTAAAATTCGCTCGAATCGTGCCGCCGGGAATCAGGAAATCCCCGATTTTCATATCAGGCGAAACCTGATTTTTTGTAACACTCCAAATTCATTTTACTGCCACCAAGGTTGCTGAAGCCTTCGGGCTGAGGTGTGGCACCCACCAGGGCGGGTTAAATGCAGGTGGCGATTTTTCGTGCGAGGTGTTCACAAAATTTGGAAACGGCGGTATTCGGTTCGTGAGACTTGTATTGTGTTCGCTACGTCTTTCGCTACCGACGTGAAAAACATTCATCTTTCTGACAGCGCGCGTTGTGGCGCCCCTGCAGGGCCTGGGTTAATGGGGGATTCCACGGCCCCGGGGCTTACACCCCGGGCTGGGGTGTGGCGCCCTTTCAGGGCACTGACGCGTGCTGCCGTGCGATGATCAAAATTCTGAATGCCTTCGTGCCGGAATTCTTGGTCGTTCCGGC
>JAEZDW010000377.1 GCA_023417955.1 Bacteroidota bacterium | reverse complement strand
GTCCACGGAGGTTGGATCAGATTTGTAATTTTGATACATCTGGTCGAGGTACCCCACGTCTGCATTGGAGATATATGAATACTTATCCATGATTTTTGCGAAGGAAACAAATGTATAGATACCCTTGGACTTAAAAAAATTGCGTACTCGTATAAGCAAATATTTAGTCGAACCGGCTGTTTTTAAGATTTTTACCGGATTCCATTTCCTGAACTAGAAATTAAATTATCTTTGCGGTCCTTAAAAAAACGGACGAGTTCCAGAATTTTAAAAACTGACAAACAATGGTTAAAATCAGACTGGCCCGCAGGGGCCGCAAAAAACTGGCGATGTACGATGTAGTCGTAGCCGATGCCAGAGCACCACGTGATGGTCGCTTTATCGAAAAGCTGGGTACCTATAACCCGCTAACAAATCCCGCACTGATCGACATCAACGACGACCGTGCTTTCCACTGGGTAATGAATGGTGCACAACCTACTGATACCGTGAAAGCTATGCTCTCGTACAGAGGCATTCTGCTCCGCAAGCACTTGCAGATCGGTGTTCAAAAGGGTGCAATTACTCAGGAGCAGGCAGACGCCAAACTTGCTGAGTGGTTGAAGAACAAGGAAGCTGCAATTCAGGCGAAACGTGACAAACTTGCTCAATCCAAAGAACTGACCGCGAAAGAGAGAAAGGCTGCTGAAACCAAAATCCGCGAAGCGCGTGCCGAGGCAATACGCCAGAAGGCCAAAGTTGCGGAGGAAGCTGCTGTTGCCACAGAGGCTGCTCCCGCAGAAGGTGAAGCTCCTGCTGAAGCCGAGCAATCTGGTGAAGCACAAGCATAATTTGACGTAATTAATTATTAAATGCCAACGCCTCGCAGGTGTTGGCATTTTTCGTTTTTAACCTCAACCATGAACAAGCGCGATTGTTTTAATGCCGGCTTTATTCTCAGGCCACACGGACTGAAAGGTGAGGTCACCGTCTCGCTTGAGCCGGATTTCCCTGAAGTCGTTGACGCCGTATTCCTTGAAGATGGCGGCAGTCTGGTTCCGTATTTCATTCAAGCCTTCTCAGCAAAAGGCAGTAAGGCGTATATGAAGTTTGAAGACGTTGACACAATCGAGGCTGCTGAAGCCATTTCGAAAAAGCCATTTTTCCTTCCACGCGCAGTCCGCCCGAAAGCCGCTTCCGGGGAATTTTATGATGATGAGGTGCCTGGATTCGCTGTTATTGAGAAGGAACTGGGGGTGCTGGGCACGGTGCAGGAAGTTGTGCAGGCCGGCCCGAATAAGCTCATCCTGCTGCTTTACGGAGAAAAAGAAGTTCTGATCCCGGTGGAAGGACCCTTCATTACAAAGGTGAACCGCTCGAGAAAGCAGATTGAGGTGACGCTTCCCGAAGGATTTTTGGATATTTGAAACATGCACATCGATATCATTACGACGCTGCCCCGGTTGATTGAGAGCCCATTCTCCGATTCGATTCTGAAGCGTGCACAGGCAAAGGGAATCGTCACCATCAATGTTATTGATTTGCGCGACTACGCGACGAACAAGCATCGCACGACGGACGACTATGCGTTTGGCGGTGGTGCCGGCATGGTAATGATGATCGAACCGATTGACAATTGCCTTCAGGATCTGAAGTCGCGCCGTACGTATGACGACATTATTTATATGAGTCCGGATGGTGAGCGTTTCACGCAGAAGATTGCCAATCAGCTCAGTCTGAAAGGAAACCTGATCCTGCTTTGCGGCCATTACAAAGGCGTGGACGAACGCGTCCGGGAACACCTGATCACGCGCGAGATCAGCATCGGGGATTACGTACTTTCCGGCGGAGAGCTTGCAGCGGCCGTTGTTGTCGATGCGGTGGTTCGTCTGATTCCAGGGGTCCTTTCCGACGAAACGAGTGCCCTGACCGACTCATTTCAGGATAATCTGATCGCTCCACCGGTTTATACCCGACCTGCAGAGTACAATGGCTGGAAAGTTCCGGAGGTGCTGATGTCGGGCCACGAATCAAAAATTGAGGCCTGGCGGCATGAAAAAGCCCTTGAAAGGACGCGCCAGCGGAGGCCGGAACTACTTACCGGGCCGGAAACAGAAGGTGCAGAATAAACATTTCGCGACGCTGTTTCACAATAGACTTTTATTCCATACATTTGCACTCCATTTTCAAAACCATCGAGTCATGGCCGACCTAATTAAAGTTGTAGAGCAGGAATTTGCGAAAGTGCGCGAATCAATCCCGAATTTTAAGCCGGGTGACACTATAAATGTTCACGTAAGGATCAAAGAAGGTAACAAGGAACGCATTCAGCAGTTCCAGGGCACCGTGATCCAACGCCGCGGCACAGGCACCGGCGAGACCTTCACAGTAAGAAAAATTTCGAACGGTGTTGGTGTTGAGCGTATCTTCCCGACTGTTTCACCGAGCATTGACAAGATCGAGGTGCTGAAGTCAGGTAAAGTCCGCAGGGCAAAGCTGTACTACCTGAAAGGTCGTCACGGCAAAGCAGCCCGTATCAAGGAGAAAGTTTAAGATTACATATAGTCTATCCAATAGAAAGGCCATCTGCTCAATGTGGATGGCTTTTTTATTTGACAAGCATTTTTGTCACACCGTGCAGGCAGAATAATCTTTGCCAAACCTGAGAAAAAACAGAAAAAACGACGAGGTGAAAAAAGTGCGAAACCACCGCAAAAATGACTGCTCCGCACCTGCCTGATTTCTTTTTAATTCGATTGAAAAGGGTCAAAAACCGCGAAATCAGCGTCAATTAGCATACTATTAAATAATTAATAACTTTGTGCCCGCCTTTAAATTAACAAACCAGATATGGCAAAGAATATTTCAGAGATTCTCGGAAAAGACGCAGATTTTCTTCTCCAGCACAAGAGCAAAACTATTTTAAAAGACAGCCTTCACCTTCCTGGTCCGCAATATGTCGATGACATTTACGCTCAGAGCAACCGCAATCCCCAGGTGCTGAGAAGTCTGCAACAATTATTCAGCACAGGTCGCCTTGCTAACACAGGGTTTCTCTCCATTCTGCCGATTGATCAGGGTATCGAACACAGCGCAGGCGCGTCTTTCGCGAAAAATCCGATTTACTTTGATCCTGAAAACATCGTAAAACTTGCCATCGAAGGTGGTTGTAACGGTGTGGCTACAACATTCGGAGCATTGGGCATGATGTCCCGCAAGTATGCGCACCGCATTCCTTTCATTGTAAAAATTAACCACAACGAACTGCTTACCTATCCGAACAAGCACGACCAGATCATGTTCGGCTCTGTGCGTGACGCATGGAACCTCGGTGCCGTAGCAGTCGGTGCTACCATATATTTTGGTTCTGACAACTCTTCGCGTCAAATCATCGAAGTCGCGCAGGCATTTGAAGAAGCTCATCAACTTGGTATGGGTACTATTCTCTGGTGCTACATACGCAACAATGCATTCAAAACAGGAGGCATTGATTACCACGTGTCAGCAGACCTTACGGGTCAGGCCAACCACCTGGGCGTGACTATCCAGGCCGACATTATCAAACAAAAACTTGCCGAAAACACCGGAGGCTACAAGGCACTTAATACAGGAGGAAGCAGCTACGGTAAACTCGACGAAAAGATATACACTGAACTCAGTTCAGAGCACCCGATCGACCTGGTGCGTTATCAGGTGGCTAACTGCTACATGGGACGTGCAGGCTTGATTTCTTCGGGCGGCGAATCGAAAGGCGCCAGCGATCTTGCAGATGCCGTACGCACTGCTGTAATCAATAAACGCGCAGGCGGTATGGGGCTGATTTCCGGACGGAAAGCGTTCCAGCGTCCAATGAAAGAAGGCGTCGAAATCCTGAATGCCATTCAGGACGTTTACCTCGACAAAGGTATTGACGTAGCCTGATTTTTATTTACATTCATGCCGGTGTTGCTCGACAGCACCGGCTTATTTTTTTCTAACGAAAGATTCAGATTATGCCCTGGTTCAAAAGAAGTGACAAAGGCATCCTCACACCGACGGAGGCGAAACGTGAGGTACCTGACGGACTTTGGTTCAAGTCACCCGCGGGTAAAATCGTTCACACGCGCGAACTCAAGAATAACGCGTACGTTGTTCCGGAAGAGGACTACCACGTACGCATTGGTTCAACCGAATATTTTGAGATACTGTTTGACGGTAACAAGTTCACGGAACTCGATCCCACAATGGAATCGGCCGATCCGCTGAAGTTCCACGATACCAAAGCGTATCCGAAACGCATTAAAGAATCACAGGAGAAAACTGATTTGAAGGATGCGGTGCGGACAGCTTACGGCAAGATGAACGGAATCGAGATCACCGTTGCGTGCATGGACTTCACTTTTATAGGTGGATCAATGGGTTCGGTGGTTGGTGAGAAGATTGCCCGGGCGATGGATCACAGCCTCAAACACAAAAAGCCATTTCTGATGATTTCGCGTTCCGGCGGCGCGCGCATGATGGAAGCTGGTCTTTCGCTGATGCAGATGGCAAAGACGTCCGCGAAAATTGCGCTGATGGATAAAGCCAAAATCCCATACATTTCATTGCTCACCGATCCCACAACGGGAGGGGTAACTGCATCCTACGCAATGCTTGGTGATTTCAACATTGCCGAGCCGGGAAGTCTTATCGGGTTCGCGGGACCGCGCGTTATTCGCGAAACGATCGGTAAGGATCTGCCCAAAGGTTTTCAGAGTGCAGAGTTCGTACTCGACCATGGATTCCTTGACTTCATCGTTGATCGCAGAAACCTCAAGAGCAGACTCACCACGTTATTAAGAATGCTCGAGAACTGATCCAGAATTCGATCAGCTTTGCTGTTTTCTTTTTAGTTGTCCCCGGAAATCAAACACCACCCTTTGAAAAAAAGCCTATACGATCTCACGAAGGACGACTGGAATACGCTGTTCCCGGTAAAGCTCGTTGAATATGACCCCGCGTGGTCG
>JAEZDW010000437.1 GCA_023417955.1 Bacteroidota bacterium | reverse complement strand
CCCTTGAGGTACGGCCAGCATCTTAAGTAATCCTCAACTTCAAGGTTTCGGGCGATCGTAATGTGCGGCACAAAGCCCGGATCTTCCTTCACCAGTTTACCGAATATCTCCTGGATCGGCGACTTATAAACGATATCCATATATATCGTTCGCTTTGTTCCGTTTTGGAAGACGCCGAAGTCTTTAAGCAGCACATTGAAAGGTTTGAAGTCTGCAGCCTTGGTTTCGACAAAGCGTATCATCTCACGAAAATATTTGTCGTTATATCTGAACAATGGTATGTGGCCTTTCGAACGTTGATCTTCAAAGCCATGACCGATGAGATAGTGTACGTCGTCTTTCAAAACAGCAACGTCGCTAAGAATGTGACGCGGCGGCGCGATAATGAAATAGAGCTCTGTCTTCTTTGTTTCTGAAAACAGGAATGGCGGGGTTTCGAGATTTTTGGTGAACAGGGTCATATGTTTATCATTTTATTTTCATTTCAATGCTTAAACCTACGTTATCGTTACTGACATCCTCTGTCATACCGCGCTACCTTGCGAAAATCAAATCTGTCTGCGCGGACCGAATGTGCCCTTGAACACATTCATCTCCATACGGATGCGGTTGTTTACACCGAGAGTCGTGGCGCGAACCAGCTTTTCAACTCCGTGACGGTTTTTAATCCAATCAATAGCTGCGTAGAGGTTTATCTCCTCCTCAGTTTCATCGAAGAGGCTAATCTGGTGATTGCCATGTACCAATCCACTCAGGCGAACACCGACGAGGCGAATCAACATTCGCCGGTTGTAAAGTTTATCAAACAACTCAGTCACCGTACGCAAGAGTACGTGATCCGAAGACGTATAGGGAAGCTGCACTTGCCTCGTTTCGGTATCGAAATTCGCGTAACGAATTTTGACTGTTACACAAGACGTGAGTTTTCCTTGTTCGCGAAGTGAGAATGAAACCTTTTCAACCATCGTCGTGAGAATCGACTTCAACTTCTTCACATCAATGGTATCCTCTTCAAAAGTGCATTCTGTCGAAATCGATTTTTGTTCACTATAGGGATTAACCGGACTGTCATCGATTCCGTGCGCTTTATTCCAAATGGAACGTCCGTTCTTACCGAAAGCGCTTACCAGGAAATTCAAGGGCATTTCGCGGAGCGTTTGGACCGTGCGTACCCCCATGTCATAAAGAAATGATGCAGTCGACTTGCCGATCATCGGAAGTTTATCAACTGATAATGGGGCGAGAAAATCTTTTTCGGAACCTGGCGTGATGTGTTTTTCAGCATTCGGCTTGAATTCAGCAGTAGCCACTTTTGAAACCAGCTTATTGACAGACATAGCGAGCGAAATCGGGAGATGACTTTCGCGGACTATTTTCTTCCTTAGTTCAGCTGCCCATTTAAAAGCTCCGAAGTAGCGATCCATTCCCGTAGCATCGATGTAGAATTCGTCAATAGATGATTTTTCGAATGCAGGTGCAGCTTCGGCAATGATTTCAGTAATCTCCTGTGAATTCTGCCGGTAGGCATCGGTATCGCCAGAAATAACTATTGCATCCGGACAAAGCTGAAGTGCGAGGTACATCGGCATAGCGGAATGCACCCCGAATGTGCGGGTTTCATAACTGCATGCGGCGACGACCCCTCTTCGACTGCTTCCACCTATAATGAGTGGTTTTCCCTGTAGTCGGGGATTGCGCTTGCATTCTACCGCCACGAAAAATGCATCCAGATCAAAATGGATTATGTTCCGCTCCATAAAACAAAGCTAACTAATATTTTTAGTTCTTGTTTGCATCTACGACTAATTTTTTTAGCTTTGTATCAACAATGCAGTCGTGCCGTAGTTCGCTGTTTTTGCCATACAGTCGGCGCACTGGATTGAGTCTGGTTGGCTGATTACTTTTGTGGTGTGTGCCCGCAGAATGCTGCGGCGCATCACCTAAGTGATCGGTTTATGCGCCTGTAACTTTAGCGTTGGAGGACAGATAGAATTTTCACTTTACAAAACAAAAAATGGCAATCGTCAACAAGAATCTGAAGTTTCTTCGCGCTCAGCACGGACTTACCCAGAAACAACTCGCTGAAAAGCTAGGTCTCAAACAGGCTGCTGTCGGAGCCTATGAAGAAGAGCGTTCCACGCCGCCTCTTGCATCGCTTCTTGATATCAGTAAAATTTTTAAAGTCAATATCGACCTGCTCGTCAATCACGACTTAACAAAGATTCCTGAAAAAGAGTGGCGCGGAAAAAGCACAACGCGAGGTAAGGAAGTGCTGGCAATTACAGTGGACTCTTCAAATCGGGAAAACGTCGAACTGGTAACACAGAAAGCTTTTGCAGGTTATCTGGCAGGCTACGCCGATCCTCAATTCGTTAAGGAATTACCTAAAATCAATTTGCCCGTACTACCTCGCAATAAAACATACCGCGCGTTTGAAATTCAAGGCGACTCCATGCTTCCGGTTCAGCCTGGTAGTATCATATTTGGTGAATATGTTGAAGACCCCGCATCGGTCAAAAACGGAAAACTATATATAGTCGTCACTGCCGACGAAGGGATTGTTTTCAAACGCGTCTTTAATTTTGGAGATGACGAAGGAAAACTGCTCCTGGTTTCCGATAACCGGACGTATCAACCGTACTCGATTAATACCAGCGATGTCATTGAAATCTGGATGGCAAAAGCTTTCTTCTCGAATCAGTTCCCTGAGGTGAATCAGAGCGCAGTTCCCGCCGATCAGTTGGCCTACACTGTGCTTACCTTGCAGGAGGAAATCAAGAAGCTTAAGAAAAAGTAATCTTTCCACCCGGAGCTTCCCGCAGAAAAGGCGGCGTACTGCAGACCGCCCCATGGCGCGCCGCACAAGAATGTTTTCCTTCGCCGCCCCATGAATTCGCTGTGGTCACGAGGGAAAGATCTTAAATGTTTCGATCATACTGTCTGTGATATCCTCCAGACGAACAGCTCGGCCCTTACCTGCCTGGGAATTCAATATTTTTCTTATTTTTCCTGGCATCCGTAGAACTAACTTCGGTATGAAGTCTATATGAAGTCGAGTCGAAGTCGACTTCTGCACTGCGATAAAAATGGGTATATCCAGGGTTGATCCACCTATGAGGGGCCGTACCTGGAATATCCCTGGATCATCCCTGGATATACCCTGAGACAACCATAACTAACACCCGGCTTTACATCGGTTACACAACGCCTATTCATCGAAGAATGGCTAGGAAATTGCTGTCGTAATTAACCCCTGAAGAGCTTGATTACGACAAAGTTCAATGTCCAATTGATGTAAGCCCAAGCCACCAGAAACCAAGGGCTCTTACCTGATTTTTCAGAGGTATCAGCGAAGGTTTAAGGGAGGAAGAGTGGACAGAGAGTGGACAGAGAGTGGAGACGGACTGGACAATACAACTCGGATGACCAACGGAACGGCATCGTGACAGCCAAAGTTTCCGAGATTTGGACCTTCGTTGGAATGCGGGCACGGGCCTAAACTTGAAGCTAACGGCGCACCTTGAATCGTGCCAGAGGCGATTCCGCGACCGCCTGACGATATGGATTTATGACTATGCGAAGTAGCGCGTGACACCAGGGGTTGCGACCGGATAAAGACCATTCGCATCCGGCTTGACCGGGGGCTCCGCATCCCAGGCAAATTTCTCCGGCATGATGCTTAAACCTGAATTCAATACTTTATCCCATTCCATTACCTGGCCGGAATAAGTAGCCATTCGGCCCATAATAGAAGTTAGCGTGGCCTTTGCTCCGTTCTCCGTATCATCAAAGCGGTATTCGCCTTTCGCAATTGCAGCAAACAACTCGTCATGTTCTGTTTGATAAGGATTGTTCTCTCCTTTTTTTTCGAAAGCATATAACGTCTTGCCTTTGCTCTGGATTTCGGCCGCACCGCATTTTACAACGCCCTTCGTGCCTACAAGCATCTCATCTACGATCGCGAACGTACCCTTTATGTGTCGACACTGACTATTCAAAACCGAACCATCGGCATAGTGGAACTCAACATAATGATGATCGAATATCTCACCGTACTCTTTGCCGGTCCTCACTTGTCGTCCACCCATTCCCTGCGCCTTTACAGGGTACGCTCCTTTGAACCAGTTATACACGTCAATGTTGTGAATGTGCTGCTCTGTAATATGATCTCCGCAGAGCCAGTTGAAGTAATACCAGTTTCTCATCTGGTACTCCATCTCAGTTTGGCCCGGCTCACGTTGCTTCACCCAAACGCCATCGTTGTTCCACCATACCTGACCGGAAGTGATCTCCCCTATCATTCCATCCTTAACGCGCTTGTACAATTCACGATATGAGTTTTGATAGTGGCGCTGTAATCCAACAACGACATTTAATTTCCTTTTTCTGGCATCCGCAGCGGCATCGAGGACACGCTTCACGCCGGCGGGATCAGTTGCAACGGGTTTTTCCATAAAGATGTGCTTACCCTGTTTAACTGCTTCCTCAAAATGAATAGGTCTGAAACCCGGAGGCGTCGTCAGAATAACAACGTCGGCGAGCGGAATTGCTTTCTTGTACGCATCGAATCCAACGAACTTTGTGTCCTCGCTAACTGTGATCCGATGTTTTACGTTTCCTGTTGCCCCAGACCAGTCGGAAAGATCGTCGGATGTCAATGCTGCATAGCACTCATCAAGACGGTCGCGAAACGCATCGGCCATAGCAACCAGTTTCACGTTTTGTTTTGTCAGCAGTGCCTGCATCGCCGCACCTGTACCACGTCCGCCACACCCAATAACAGCGACCTTAATAGTATCATCAACTGAGTTGAAATATCCCGCGTTCGACATAAAGGGCATTGCGGCCAGCCCTCCCGTTGCAATAGCTGAATTTTTGATGAACGTCCTGCGCGACGTTGTGTTCTTTTCCGAGTTCATAGGCGTTTGATTTTCCGTGTTGAAATAGTCTTGGTTACTTGAGTAGAGCAGCAAAGAATTTATCGATCTCTTCTTTTGAGGGTTGTTCAACCGGGCGCACCAGTCGGAACCCCATAAACATTCCGTCAGTCAGCCACCATTTGCTCTTTGGTATCTGCGGATCCCGTTGATTCCAGTCAGCCTTTGACGGAATCCTGTTTGTACACGTGATCTCTGATGATTCATCGAGATACGATCCACCGCGGGCGACACGCGGATACTTTGCAACGGGCATAATGAACGGATCTTTGGCATCGGGCTTAATCCCTGCGTATGCTTCCGGCAAATATTGATCAAGTGTCCACTCACTTAGATTGCCGAGCATATCATAAAGACCCCAGGCATTGGGTTTCAATTGTTTCACTTTTTGGTATTTGCCTCCGCTGTTATCCTTGTAATAAGCGTGCATTGCAAGATTGGCTGCCGTTACCCCTGAAGGAAGCTTTTCCTTTGAGCCGGCCCGACACGCGTATTCCCATTCCGCTTCTGTGGGAAGGCGAAAGAACACACCGGTTTTTTCGTACATCCATTTACAATACATAACCGCCGCCGTCTGACTCATACTGTTTGTCGGATTGAGGGGATCTCTGCCCATTCCCCACGTCAGGTCGATATACTGAGCCGTGGGTCTGGAAACAGCATCAACCTTTATCGCCTTGGTTTGTGGTACATCAATACTCTTGAAGAAGATATCCCACTCAGCAAACGTGACTTCGTGCTCACCCATGTAAAACGGAGAAATCGTCACACGCTTCTGAGGCGCTTCATCTGCTTCCCCGCCCGTCGCAGGAGTGGCTCCGATTGTAAATGAACCACCAGGTACAGGGACCATTCGAAATTTCACGGAAGATCCGGGAATAGTATATTCGATCGGCTTAGCTTGTTGACCGTGTGAAACCAGGAAACAGAGAACGAAGAGAACTGTGACTACCGTTTTCAAGAAAAAACACATTAAGATTTTTACCAATGTAATGATATTCCCGACCGACGGCAACCTGTTTTGTCCTGCTTCCCCGATTAATTTCGCCTTTTGAGCAATGCCATATAGAATCCATCGAACCCTTCCGACGGCCAGAGGTGTTTCTCTTCGACCAGAGAAAATTCGCCTTCGCACGAATCCAAAAAAGCACGCACCTGCTGCTCATTCTCTGATGGCAGAATGCTACAC
>JAEZDW010000376.1 GCA_023417955.1 Bacteroidota bacterium | reverse complement strand
TTCAAACCATCAACGCTGAATCAGCCCGGACAGGAGTATCCGCAGGTCAAGTCTCAGGGATATGCGCGATTCAAGATTCACGCACCGGCAGCGGACAGTGTGAGAGTAAGCCTTGGATTGGGCGGCAGAGGTGGTACCAAACTTTCGAAGACCGGAGATGGCTACTGGGTTGGTACAACGGCCGGTCCGCTCGATGAAGGCTTCCACTACTACAACGTGAATATTGATGGTGGTAAATTCAATGATCCGGGAGCGTTAAACTACTATGGTTCCATACGATGGGAGAGTGGTATCGAGATTCCTGCCCATGATCAGGCATTCTACGAACTGAGAGACGTTCCTCATGGTCACGTGCATCAGATTTTGTTCCCCTCCAAAAGCACGAATACTTCCCGCCGCGCTTTTGTCTACACACCGCCGGGCTATGAGAAAGATCAGTCGACGCGTTATCCTGTATTGTATCTCCAGCACGGCTGGGGCGAGGATGAAACAGCGTGGACCAATCAAGGTCGTGCCAATCTTATCATGGATAATTTGATTGCAGAAGGAAAGATCAAACCGTTTATCATTGTAATGACCTATGGCATGACCAATGAAGTGAAGTTCGGTCGGATTCGGGAATTTGATATCACACACTTCCAGACTGTTCTTGTTGACGAATTGATTCCCTACGTCGACACCCACTTTCGCACTATCGCTGATCAGCCTAACCGCGCGATGGCCGGACTTTCAATGGGCGGAATGGAAACGAAGATGATCACCCTGAACAAACCCGAAGTATTCTCGCATTATGCACTGTTGAGCGGTGGGACTTACAAACCGGAAGACATCAAAGACAAATCAAAAGTCAAACTTATTTTCCTGAGCTGTGGCAGCAAAGAAAGGCCTGAAGCAATCAAGAGTGCGACCGCTGAATTAAAGAACGCAGGAATAAATGCAGTTGGCTACATTTCTGAGGGCACAGCCCACGAATTCCTTACCTGGCGCCGAAGTTTGTATCAACTCGCGCCGCTGCTGTTCAAGAAGTAGGCATTGATAAGCGGGAACAAAAGTACGCGTTGTGTTCCCGAAAGATTGGGATCGGATAGCCGCCCACAAAGACAGATTAATTTCCCGGGAAAAGTTAACTTTACGAGGACTTGGCCGCGTCGCGACTTTGCTCGTTATTTGATAACTCTTCCCGGGAAGTTGCTTTTTATACATGCCGGAGCGCCTGCTGTACTAAATAAAGGCCTGGAGCGTTTTAAGTTCTTACCAACGGACCCCTGATGTACATGAGACCAATGTTTCTGCTATTCCTGGCCATCCTGACACATACGCTACCTGCTCAAAACAAGAAAACCACGTTCTATGACAGCACGGGCCAGGTGACAGCCTATGAGGCGCATTGGGCGCAGGCCGTTACCGGGCGTTACAAATCGGTGTACAATAAGCCTGAAAACATCAGAACGCTTGTGCCAATGACGAAGGCCGAGTTTGATGCCGAAGTTGCAAAGACCGATAAGCGTATTTGTCGGCGAGATAAACTTGGAACTGAATTTCCCGAATTCGATGTGCTGGATATCAATGGAAACCGCCTCACCAGAGGTGCATTGCAAGGGAAGGTGGTTGTAATAAATTTCTGGTTTATCGGTTGTGCGCCGTGTGAAATGGAAAGACCTGCGCTGAATGAATTGCAGAAGTTCTATGATGGAAATGAAAATGTTGTGTTTATCGCATTTGCGAAAAATTCTAAGGAACAGTTGGATAAATTCCTGCATGACCATCCGATCCTTTACACCGTTGTGCCAACGGATAAAGACTACATAAAAAATGTGTTTGAATTGAATTCCTATCCTGTCAACATCGTCGTCGGTAAAGATGGGACTTACTTTTTTAATAGTATTGCCTCAGGAATCGGGATATCCACTATCTTGAAGAGAGAAATAGACAAAGCGCTTAAGGAATAAATCAGATGCTGCAGCACCGTTGATCTGGTATGAGAGAAGAAACCCTGGCAAAATTCAGGGACTATTTTGGTCGTATGGATATCGCCAACGACGCTCAGCTCGGGAATCTCAGTCGTGACAATCAATGGAAAGGTAACCAGACAAAGGGATTACTTCTACGCCGGTCAATTGTTTTATGAGAACGTCCCGATACTCGGCGGTGTGATCCGCCTGCTTAAACAAAAGATCGGGCGGTGGTTACTTAGTTATTCATATTTTTATACACGTAACAATTTCCAAATGAGCCTGAGACTGGTCGGAATCTTCCTGTTGATATCCACGAACCTTTTTGGACAAAGGATCGAGTTTACTTACAAGATAAAGGGTGATACGACGCGGGAATATTACGCGACGGTGCATCCTGCAAAAGAAGTGCGCGGCGTATTAATCTTACTTCCGGGATTCGGCCAGTTGCCAAAACAAACACTCGTAGAAACTGACATTCACAAAGTCGCAAGCGAAGCCGGCTACCTCACTATTATTCCGGCACTGAGTGACTGGTCTTTCTTTTACATCGACAACGCATCCCATGAAAAGTTGAATCGTTTTATCGACGATGTGTTCAAGAAGTATGAATTGGAGGGAAAGGCGTTTATCATTGGAGGGTTTTCTTTTGGTGGAACTATGGCATTTCAGTATGCGCAGCAGGCCTATGCCGGGAAGTCTGCATTGAGGAAACCGGTAGCTGTCTTCGGGGTCGACCCGCCGCTGGATATCGAACGACTCTACGATTGTATGACAACGACTAATCGTCCAACAAAGAATCCTATATCTGTTCAGGAAGATGATTATGTCGCAGAACGGATTGAAAAAGAGTTTGGTGTGAGTCCGAAGAAGAAGCCCGAACTGTTTTGGGAGATCTCACCATTTGCACAAAGCGACCCAGGTCACACGGGCCTGAAATCGCTCGTGAACGTACCGGTGCGGATTTATAATGAACCTGACATTAATTGGTACATTGAGAACAGGAGTATCGACCTGTACTGCATTAATTCGGTGGACAGTGCAGCGATGATAAACTGGCTGCGGCATTTCGGAAACACTCAGGCCGAATTAATTCTTACGACTAACAAGGGCCGTCGTGTAGCCAGGCAGATACGACACCCCCATTCGTGGACGATTGTGAACGGAACTGAGTTGATCGCATGGATTAACGGTATTACAACAGACAAGCGCAAATGATCTTCGATGCCAATAGAGCGAAGCTCTAAACTTTACTCCGGCATTTTGATATTGATAGCTTTGATTTACGATGCGCTCGAATGAATAAATGTTTTTATATTACCGCATCACACTTAACCAGGGATGAACTTTATTTTCTACGTCGCGAATGCCTTCGTGTTGCCTCCTGCCATGCACTTTGCCTGGAATTTTTATAAGTACAAAGGAAAAGAGATCGAATTCCGAAGGCTTTACCTGAGCATGATTCTTTTTTTTGTGACGGTGATAATTACAGGTCTGCAATTCATTTTTCCGGAGATAATCCCAATGGTAGATCGTGATCCTGCCGCTGTGAGCTCAGGTGAATGGTGGCGGCTGGTTACATCGCTTTTTATTCAGCCCGGAGGAATCTGGCAGTTTGTGTTTAATGGTTTGTTCTTCGTTTCCTTCTTACCGGTAGCTGAGCACTTGTACGGACGGGGTTTGCTACTGATCTACTTTGGCGCCAGTATTTGCGGACAGTTGATGCTCCTTTATTGGGAGACAACTGCAAGTGGACTCGGCACGGTAGGAGGTGGTTCGTCCACGGCGCTGTATGGAGTTGTGGGAGCATTGTTTGTGCACATTGTGAATAACCGAAACGTTTTTCCAAAGGGTTACCTATTGATACCATTTGCAGGATTTGTCGGTGCCCTGGTACTTTTATTCTTCGAAGATGGTCACGCGCCATCTGTGTTGGCGGGGGCGGTGCTCGGATCGCTTCTCCGCGGGAGCTGCACGGAGATTTCGCCGTATCCGGGCGTAAAGACCGGGAATTCACGGTGACGACATTGGAGATTCTCCAAAAAAGTGCAAATTTATTCCAACCATTTTGCCGTGAACGGAGTCACTCTAACAGGTCGAATTATGACCTTTTCGCCGACTAAGCCTCAAAATTTATACCTATGAAACAAGGAATATTTGTACTCGTTCTGTTGGTACTGGTGATTTCAGGTTGTTCAGACAAGGATACGGAACCTATTGGCCCGGAGAACCTAAGTGGAAAGTGGGTTGAGTTGGACAGGCCGACAGATACACTACATTTTGTCGCGCCGATTGGGGGGCTGAATCTGTTCCACCTGAAGCGAGCAGAACTTTTCCGTTCAGGACCGTATGAGTACCAACTCCTGTCTGCTAATAGTGTTTCAATACGGTGGATGTTGGCAGCAACATTGACATACCAGGAGTACCCCTTTAAGGTTTCCGGTAACATTCTTACTGTCGGAAATTTCTATGATTCACCATCAGGGGATATTTTGAAATTCAGAAAGGTAGAATAGCATTATTTGCACATTCGATCTCTGCCTTGCAAGGCAGAACCACCCGAAGTTTCTTCTGGCGGATTTTCTGATTGGTATGTTGGCTGAAAATCCCATAACGATATCACATATTCTCCTTTCGTAGCTGACAAAGCCCTTTCTGAATGGGGCATGCTTTCCCAAAGCAACAAAAGAAATCATTTGATTTCAGAAAAGTGTTATCTTACATACCTGCTTGGTTCCTGCGCGTAATAGGACGAACCCTGCCCGAACAGTCATGATCATCATATGAAAACAAAGGATTATCTCAAGGAATTAAGCCTGACCATCCTCGGTGTTTTAATTGCGCTCCTGATTGACAACTACAGGGAAAATGTACGGGACGATAAGATCATCAGTGCATACATCGATATTATCAGGGAGGATTTGAACATTGATATTCGCAGCCTGACCGATCAGTTGAAGGACGACTCCACTTACGCCGGCAAGCTTGGATTTCTAAGTGATGAATTCGATGCAAGCCCGGACCTGCCGCGGATGAAGTTTGCGTTGTCAAGTTGGACAAAACGAAATCCCCGTCCCTACAGAAACCTGAGTACATGGGACAGCCTTGACTACTATACGATCCAGCTCTATCAGAACAACCAGTACAGTATACGTAAAATTGGATTTTCAACGTTGGTCAATTCCAACCTGAGCCATCGGATGGATATTGATCTCCTCAAAAAGATCACCGTTTATTATACAACCGATTCTGACTACCTTGACTTCGTAACCGAAGTCGATGATCGATGTCACTGGCTCGGAATTGAATATTTGAATGGACGCCAGGGATCGTTTAAGGATAATATACTCAATGGCGGGTTTGATGCGACACAGCTGAGAAATGAAGTCAGTGGGCGATATAGTACAACGCTTAACGAGATGTATGTAAAGAGGATAATGTTGAATAAGGCTAAGGAATTACTGGCGATTCTTGAAAAGCGATAGCCATCAATAATCAGAATTGCGAGTGAACAACATTGTAGGTAAAATTTCGTGTTACATAACCTGGGATATTAGTCCGGATATCTTTGAATTCCCGATTATCAATCATCCCCTCAGATGGTATGGATTACTTTTCGCCATAGGCTTCCTCCTGAGTCAGCAGATAATGTATTTCATCTATCGAAAAGATGGCAGACCCGTCAGGGAAGTCGATACACTGGCAATTTACCTGGTAATTGCAACGATCGTCGGCGCCAGACTCGGACATGTTTTATTCTACGATCCGGGTTACTACTTTCAAAATCCGCATCGGATTCTAATGACATGGGAGGGCGGACTTGCAAGCCACGGCGGCGTAATTGGTGTACTGCTCGGGATATACCTCTTTGCACGACGAACGAAGGTGAGTTTCCTATGGGTAGTTGATCGGGTTTCAATTGTTGCAGCATTAACATTTTCACTGATTCGTTTGGGAAATTTGATGAATTCGGAAATGATTGGCATTCCGACAGCTATGCCCTGGGGCTTCGTCTTTACCAGTTATGACGACGTCCCAAGGCACCCGGCGCAACTTTATGAAGCTATCCATTACCTGATTGGTTTTGGCACGCTGTTTTGGTTATGGAATTCCCGAAGAAATAAGATGCAGAACGGATTTATTTTTGGCTGCGCTTTGGTGATACTTTTTACATTCAGGTTTATTGATGAGTTTTTCAAGATCGATCAGGTGGAATTTGAGAGTGGACTTATCCTGAATATGGGCCAATTGCTAAGTTTACCGTTTATAGTTGTGGGAATCGTGCTATTGATTAAAACCCACCAGCGAACAGAGGAAGTTGTAGATAATATTTCTGCGGGTAAGAATTTTTCTTAATAAATCGTCTATGATCAAACAAATTAGTACGTCCTATTTCCCTACCGGGATTAAGATTTGTTCACCACTGCTGGCCATTGGGGGTGTGTACCTGATTATCACTGGCCACGAAATATGGGGTGTTCTTTTGATCATTTTGGCTGCTGTGATTCTTACTACGAAGTACGTAACGGAGATCGATCTGAAAGAGCAAAGTTACAGAGACTTCCTGTTTTTGCTGGGACTAAACTTGAATGAAGAAACCAGCAGGTTTAATGCGATAGAAAAAGTTGTTATTACGAAAGGAAGTTTCTCTCAGACAATCAATACCCGGGCTCAATCCCGTCAAATGGATTGGACTGATTTTACTGCGACATTATTACTTGACAATGGCACTCTTGACCTCCTGACCAGAAACAGCAAGAAAGAATTGCTTCTTGCGTTAAAGGAGTTCATTATCTTTCTAAACGTCCCTGTAGAGGACCGTACTTCGGCGCAGTTCACCGAGATTGACATAGCGCGGTTGACTTAAGTTATACTTTGCGCGCATGTCAGGGGCACCAGAATTCAGAATAACACACTTTCATCATGGCTGATTTTCACAGAGTTGCAGATGGTCTATTGCGCCATGATGAGCATTGCCATCTCCGCCACGATGACTCTCATTGCCTTTGCGGCGACAATTTATTAGTTTGGCGCTGCGGGTGACTGCAATTCACCTGAGAGTTTTGCATACATAGACCGTTGGTGGTGACCGGTGCATGATAACCCAGACCCTCAATTGGAATCCCACGACGTGGCATGTATCAATACCGTTAGGAAATTTTATTATTGATGGAAACAGGTTTTCTCTTCTCATTTCGGTCGGTCTTTTCGACAGGGGCCATGCCCAACAAAACAATCGCGGTTCTGTGAAGGATTAACTATAAATATTATAATCGGTCTTAAATCCACCACCTTATGAATCTTCTGCTGATGAGAACGTATCTGGCAATTTTCTTGTGTTTGGTTTCGTCTATAGGAGCCGTTGCCCAACTTGACTTTCGCCCGGGGTATGTGATTACCCTTCAAAACGATACGATCAAAGGAGAAGTCAACTATCGCTCAAACTCTAAAGGGTACCAAAGTTGCATGTTCAGGCAAAACAAGGCTACCACTGAATATGACCCTACGCAAATCACGGGTTACGGTTTTTTCAATGACAAAGCGTTCAAGAGCGGGGTGATCGAAGGTTCTTTTGTGGAAGTTGTGGTGTGGGGTGAACTGACGCTTTATCGCAAAGGTAACGTGTTTTACATACAGAAAACCGGCGGTGAACTTCAGAAGCTTGAGACGGCAAAGAAAGAAATGATTATTGATGGCAAAGTTGGAATGAGAGAGGATGTGAAGTGGAAAGGAGTCGTGTCTTACCTGATCTCTGATTGTTTGAACGATCCGGAACTTATCAAAGAACTCAGATTGAACGAGCAACAACTTTCCGCGCTCACTATCGATTACAATAAGTGCCGGAAAGCTGAATACATTGCGTACAAGCAAGGGAAGCAATGGACCCGGCTGCATCCGGGACTTGTTTTCGGAATGAGTAGTTCACAAATTAATGTGGATGCGCCGCCGGCATTTCCTCAATTGAAAACAAAGTATACATCCGTCGATCCGTTTGTTGGGGTTGTTTTTGCGATTTCATCTCCGCGTATTACCGAGCGCCTTGCATTTCAACCGGGTATCGAACTTAGTAAGTCGGAATATTCATCTCTGGTTGTCTTTAATAAGGGAGTTAACAAGGAGTCCCACGATACCAACATCAGCATGACCACGCTATCAGTTCCATTGACACTGCGGTATTCTTTCATGTTTGATCGGTTTTCGCTCCAGATTTCTGGTGGAGTTAAATACGACTACTTTTTGGAGGCAGAATCAACTATCAAAACGGAGATTGTATTGACAAGTTCAGTTGAGGAGTACGAAAGACCGGCGTTGAATTTTAAGCAAAGCCACGTTGGCTATTTGGGCGGACTTACACTTATGCGCTCATTCGGAAATGTAAATGCCGGTGTTGGCGTCCGATACTGCCAAATGAGTGCTCTTACCAGGTTGGATCTGGTGTCCGCAAAGAACAACAGTCTTTCGGCATTTCTGATCCTGCAACGACGTTAGTCGGTGGGCACCCTCAATTGGTTCGAAAGCGCCTTCGCAACCGTTCAACTCCACTAATCGCACCGGGTTGTGTACTGCTATCACAGCATAGGAATTCGCTTTATTCCGTCGTACATTTATTCCAACGGCTCGAATAATCTTAAGCGTATGAAAGCAACGGGAAAAACCGTTTCCGACATCCTGATAAACCAACCTCCGGACAAGATTGAAGCGTTCAACAAACTTCATGACGTTATCGTGAAGAATCTTCCACCGGGCTTTGAGGCCGCAATCAGTTACGGCGGACTCGGCTATGTAGTGCCTCACAAAATTTACCCGGCTGGTTATCATTGCAAGCCGGAGGAACCGCTTCCATTCGCCGGTATAGCTTCTCAAAAAGGCTCGTTAAACTTTTATCACATGGGGATATATGCCAATCCCAAATTATTGAAATGGTTTGGACAGGAATACCCCAAACACTGCAAGCAGAAGCTTGACATGGGCAAGAGCTGTGTTCGGTTTAAGAAGTTGGATGATATCCCGTATAAGCTCATCGGTGAACTCATGACCAGGATCACCGTCGATGAGTGGATTGGGATCTACGAAAAAAATATCAAACCAAAGCGAAAGAAAAAATAAGTAAACCGTGACGGCATTTCACGTACGTACCAGTAGTTGAATTATGAGACGTCTGCATCTTTTCCTAATCGTTCTGTGTGTATTCGGAGCAGTATCCTGCTCTCAGGAATCGAACGGTCGACTGGATTATGTGATGGACCACGCGGATATCCTGACCGATGATGAAGAAGCCGCACTTACGAAACAGGTGCGCATGCTTGAGGATAGCATCGGTTCGCAAATAGTAGTACTAACGATAAATTCGCTGGATGGAGAAAAGATTGAAAATTATTCGTTAAGGCGAGCCGAGGAAATGAAAATCGGCAGAAAGGACTACGACGACGGGATCCTGATTACTGCCGCGGTCCGCGACAGGCAAATGAGGATCGAGGTGGGAATTGGCCTTGAGAATATCATCAAGGATGAAATTGCGAGTCAGATTCTAAGCGACCAAATGGCGCCAATGTTCCGCGAAGAAAAATATTATGAAGGGTTTCGGCTCAGCATTGAACGCCTCAGCGCCCTTATCATTGAAAACAAGGATCTGGTGGGCTCGCGGCCACATTGATAAGGGGCAGATGAATCGATATCCTCTAGATGCTCTACGCCAATTTGTTTTTCATTTAAGATAATGGGATCAATGCGTCAGGTAAAGGACTGGATGTGGATCGTTGGAATCGTTTTCCTTGCAAGTTGCCGCGTGTCTGACGAGAAAGAAGGGATCGACCGACATGCACTTGTCAATCGCCATAATATTATTCTTAATAAACTCGATACGCTTGCAGCGCTTACGGTGGGAAACGGTGAGTTTGCATTTACCGTAGATGTGAGTGGCCTCCAGACGTTTCCAGAGGAGTATGAGCGTGGCACTCCGTTGGGAACGATGGCTCAGTGGGCCTGGCATGCGATGCCTGCAGCGGTTAATTACTCCCTGGCCGATGTCAACCAATCATTTGCCTCCTGTGACGGTACATCGGCACCGTATCCTGTCCAGCATTCGGATGGCCATGCAAAGCTTGCTACAGATGCATTGCGCGCAAACCCGCACAAACTTCACCTCGGCCTGATTGGACTGAAGATCCTCAACAACAAAGGAGAACGGGTGCAACTTTCTGAATTAATGAACATAAATCAAAAGCTTGATCTGTGGACGGGTATCATAACGTCGACCTATGACGTCGAAGGTACACCTGTCAGTGTTGAACTGGCAGGGCATCAGGATAAGGATCAGATCAGCGTGCGCATTGAATCACCATTGCTGGAAAGTGGAAGAATAAGTGCTGAATATCGCTTTCCTTACGCCAATACTTGTCATGTCTGCCCCGGCTACGATTTTGAGCATCCTGAAAAACATACATCAACGATTATTACTCACGGAAAAGGTGCAGCTACGGTTGAGCGCAGGCTTGATGAGACTTTGTATTACATCAATCTGAAATGGAATGACGGTGAACTTGTGCAAAATGACGCGCATACATTTGAATTGAAGCCGCAAGGAGACACACTTGAATTTTCCGTTCTGTTTTCGTCCGTGCCACAAACAGCGGTAGACAGATTCGGGGAAGCAAAAGCCAACTGTGAAGATGCCTGGAGGACATTCTGGACTTCCGGGGGTGCCGTTGATTTTTCACGGTGTACCGACCCCAGGGCGCATGAGTTGGAACGTCGTGTGGTGTTGTCGCAATACCTGACAAAAGTGCAATGCTCCGGCTCACTGCCGCCACAGGAAACAGGGCTTACAATGAACAGCTGGTATGGGAAGTTTCATATGGAAATGTATTGGTGGCACGGTGCGCACTTTCCGTTGTGGGGAAGACCATCGCTGCTGGAACGAAGTATGCCCTGGTATGAGCGGGCATTAGAGGCTGCTTTGGAAACGGCGAAGAAGCAGGGCTATGAGGGCGCACGATGGCAGAAGATGACGGACCCTGCGGGAAGGGAGAGCCCTTCGAATGTGGGCGCATTTATTATCTGGCAGCAGCCTCATCCGATTTATCTCGCTGAATTGTTGCGACGCGCGCATACCGACGAGCGTGCCGTGATCGAGCAATATAAAGAGGTCGTTTTTGCTACAGCAGACTTTATGGTTTCATTTCTGCGTGAACGCGATGGCCAACTTCACCTATGCAGACCAATCATGCCGGCGCAGGAAGTCTTCGACGTCACTACTACTGATGACCCCGCTTTTGAATTGCAGTATTGGTATTACGCGCTTACCATAGCCCGCGAGTGGCGTGAGCACGCTGGTCTCGATGTGGATGAAAATCTGGATGACGCTATCAACAGGCTTGCACCGATACCTTTTGACAACCCACTCTATCTTCCCACGGGCACAACACCCGACGCATATACGAATGCTCGTTTCAAAAGTGATCATCCCGCAGTTCTGGGTGCCTATGGGTTTCTGCCAGGTAGTCCACGTGTTGATACTGCCAGGATGCGACATACACTTGAAACCATTCTGGCTGACTGGGATTGGGAGAGTACCTGGGGCTGGGATTATCCACTCGTTGCCATGACAGCGGCGCGTCTGTACCAGCCGGAGCTCGCAGTTAATGCCCTGCTAATGGATACCCAAAAGAATACATACCTGCCGAATGGTCACAACTACCAGGATAAGCGCCTTACGCTATACCTGCCGGGTAACGGCGGACTACTTGCTGCCATTGCCCTTATGACAGCAGGTTGGGATGGCAATAACGTATCGGAGCCTGGTTTTCCGAAAGATGGAAAATGGGATGTGCGCTGGGAGGGAATTCAGCCATTTCCATGAGCGCTATTTGGCAATAACACAGGTTCCCGGCAGAAGCCAACACCATTCCAACGTGTCGATTGAAGTCAGTGTCTAAATGAATATGAACGACATGAAAAACTTGCTCGCTGTTTTTGTCCTTGTAATCGCCATAACGGCGTCCTGTACCGATGACGGCACCGACGCCGTACGGGAACGTGTTGGCGTCGACGTTGTTGAATCCATCATTCCAACGGAAGCGCAGGTTAAGGAAGTGATTCAAATATACGTGACTGCCCAGGCAACGAATGGCTGCTATTCCGATCTTAAAACAACCCTTACCGAAATGGGTGAGAGCAAGCGCTTTCTCATTAAGGCCACTGGCCTTTTTGTGTCGCGTGGTGCCTGCCCCGATGTGCTTGTTTCCAAAGATTTTGTTATCAACTTCACGCCTGAGTCCCCTGGTGAATACACGTTTCAGGTGAACGAAGCGCCATTCAAAGTCAGGGAGTATACACTCAATGTTAAGTAGACTCGGTTGCAAATTCTTTTCGGTTACTTTCCTTTTCAGTGATTACTCTCAGAATAATCTCATAATTTCGTTTCGACGACATTTCAGCCCTCATGATTCCCGGCGATTTCAAAATTACACTCCACATGGTGGCAAGCCTTGACGGCATGATCGCCAAAAAAGACAACAGCGTTTCATGGTTTGAAACAACCAGTGATTTTGAAAAAGGTGTTTCCGGTGAGGATCAACAAGAAGCGATGAAAAGAATTGACTGCTATGTCATGGGATCAAAAACATACGAACATGCAGTGGAGCTTTCCAAATCGTATGGATGGGTTTACGGAGATACGCCCACTATTGTAATCACAACCCGTAAACTATCTGTGGATAGACAAAACGTTCAGCTTTACTCCGGCGATCTGCACCACCTTGTTGCGGAACACCTCAAACCAAACTACCGGAATGTTTGGGTCGTTGGTGGTGCGCTCCTGGTTCGCGACTTCCTCCGTCTCGGTCTGGCAGACGAAATTCGAATGCCGGTCTTACCAATCATTCTTGGTGACGGCACACCATTTTTCGATCACATCGGTCAGGAAAAGTTATTGCGACTCAGCGATGTGACTGCTTATAAGAATGGCATGGTGGAACTATGTTATGAAATAATGAAGCAATAACGCTTTACGCGGAATTAAAGGCATTCGATAAGGTTCGATCAATAACGCGAGAAATGAGCGCAGACAAAAACTACATTATTCCGGCTGGTGCCAGAATAGGGCACGTGCACCTGAAAGTTTCGAACCTCCGACGTTCACTCGACTTTTATTGTGGCATCCTCGGGTTTCAGTTGACAACTACATACGGAGATGATGCCGCATTTATTTCCGCCGGGGGCTATCATCATCACATTGGATTGAATGTATGGTTCAGCAGGAATGCGCCGCCTGCAGACAGGCATGCCGTTGGCCTTTTTCATACGGCGATTGTTTATCCGACAAGAAAAGATCTTGCAGAAATTTTTGTTCGGCTTCGGGACGCAGGTTATCCACTCACGGGTGCTTCCGATCATGGCGTATCCGAGGCGTTGTATCTCGATGACCCGGACAGCAACGGCGTTGAGCTGTACTGGGACAGACCTCGCGAACTATGGCCTAAAAAGGCCGACGGTTCCCTTGAGATGTTCACCAGACCGCTTGATCTCAAGAATCTGGTTAGCGAATTAGCCGAATAGAACCGTACGTAACTGCCCCATGATGCCGGTTATGAGGCGCGGAAATCGGAAAGAAAACTACATCTTTTTGAAACAAACTGACCTGCAGCTGCCGTTGAGGGTCATATCGCAAGAAGTGTTCACCATAATAGACACCCAAACAATTTAACTTTATGCAAAACCTTTTGATCAGGTATACGGCTTTAATCGCTTTCCTAACGCTGAGCTCTGTCGTCGTTGCCCAAAAGAATGAAATATCCAAGGAAAAATGGCATTGGGGAAGTCCCCTGAAGCAGGATACCACTGCAGGTTATGTGCAGGTCATTAAAGTGGATAACGTGTTATATATCTCAGGGGCAGTTGCGACTGAAATAACGCCGGAAGGAATTACGCGGGTTTACCAGGCATTGGAGCGGTCGCTTCAGAGTTTTGGTGCGACTTTTCAAAACGTCGTGAAGGAAAACCTGTACACGACAGACATCGAAGCCATGAAAAAATTCAATGTCGCACGAAAGGCATTCTACGGCGGCGATTTCCCTGCCGCCACATGGGTTCAGGTTTCGCGTTTGTATATGGCAGACGCGAAACTGGAAGTGGAACTCATCGCCCATCTCCCTCAAAAGTAAAACAGGTATTGGCAATGTTGCACATTCCGGGTTTTCATCCTAGTTTGACCTTTCATGAAAAGAATAACAGTCTTTTGTGGGTCAAGTGCCGGAACCAGTAGTGTAATTCAACAACAGGCGTCCCTTCTCGGCTCAACGCTCGCGGGTAAAGGGATTGGAATGGTATATGGTGGTGCTGCGATCGGACTCATGGGTCTCGTGGCAGAGGGTGCTTTGAAGAGTGGGGGTGAGGTCATTGGTGTGTTGCCTTATTTTCTCCGGACGAAGGAAATCGCGCATGAAGCCCTGACCGAACTTGTGTTGGTCGACAGCATGCATGAGCGCAAGACAAAGATGAATGAACTATGCGACGGCGTGATTGCGCTTCCCGGAGGATTTGGTACACTCGAAGAATTTTTCGAAATGCTTACCTGGGCTCAGCTCGGTCTCCATCAGAAACCAATAGGTTTACTCAATGTGGAACATTTCTATGATCCACTCCTCGTATTTGTGGATTCGATGGTTGACAAAGGTTTTCTTAAGGACGACAACCGAAAGATGATCCTTGTGGCTGAAACTGCTGAGGCACTCATAACGCTGATGGAAAACTATAAGGCGCCGGTGGTTCCGAAGTGGATCGACTTGAGTAAATCATAAATCGTATGACGAATTTGAACAAAATCATCAGGTACGTATGAGGCAGAAGTTTAATCTGATCACACTCGGTGTTGATGACTTTGACCGGGCTGTCAGGTTTTATGAAAAAGGTCTCGGCTGGAAGAAGTCGCCGCAAAGCGTTGACGGCCTTGCGTTGTTTCCACTTGGCGGAATTACCCTGGCCCTCCATCCGCGCAGTGATCTCGCCGAAGACACAACGCTCACGTATCAGCCTTCCGAATTTTCAGGAATGACCATTTCCTACAATACGAAATCAAAACAGGAAGTGGATGACGTATTGGCCGAGGTTAAGAAACTCGGAGCGACAATCGTAAAACCCGCGCAGGATGTGTACTGGGGTGGTTACAGCGGATACTTTAAGGATCTCGATGGTTATCTTTTCGAAGTTGCGTATAATCCGTTTTGGGAACTTGATGAAAATGACAATCTTGTTCTCTGAACGAAATTTCAAATAAACTGCCATTGGAGGTTTTATCGTTGACTCAATCACCGTTGCATTATGGACAGGGCTAGTCTCGTCGATTATTATCTTTCAAAGATCGACAACACGGATCTTGATATTCTTGAAGTAAGACAGGAAATGGAAAGAAATGGTATTCCGGAAGAAGAGATCAAAATTGTTGTACGACTTATTGATAATGAAATTCAAAGAAAGCTTGCAGGAAAATCACGGGCCGGTAAGGTAAATGCGAACTTCCTGACCGGTGGAGTGGTAACATTAATAGGTCTCATCATTACGATTGGCACATATGCCGGACTGATTGATATGGGCAGCTATTTCCTTTTGGCATACGGCCCAATTCTGGGTGGACTGGCTATGATGTTTGGCGGCCTCAAACGCGAAGGTGAGCCGCGACGCAGATAGAAAATGGTAACAAACGAATTCAAGTTCTGTCTATGATTTTTGCCTTACTGATGGGTGGTGGTTTCCTTGCTGTTGCGGCGTTGATAGCCGTTTTCACAGGTTTGGTCTTGCTGGCATTTGCAGCGTCGCGATACATCTTCAGGCAATTTTTTCCCACCTTCTCCGATGGCAGAAACTTTCTTTTTTCTGCGATATCGGTTTTCGTACTATTTCCCCCTGTATTTCTG
>JAEZDW010000420.1 GCA_023417955.1 Bacteroidota bacterium | reverse complement strand
GCCGAGATCATCAATCAGAACGACCGACTCAGAACTGCCAACGAAGCGCTCAAGAAAATGAACTCCGAAATGGACAACTTCGTTTACAGCGTTTCACATAACCTGCGCGGACCAATATCGTCTATCCAGGGCGTTGTCAACATTGCGAAACTTGAGTATCCGAATGCCGAACTGGTTACCGGCAAGTATTTCGATATGATCGAACGAAACGTAGGCACGCTAAACCGGACGATCACCGAAATCGTGCACTATTCCCAGAACGCGCGCGTAAGACTCAAACCTGAACGTATTAACCTCCGCGAACTGTTCGACGACACGTTTGAAAAACTCAACTACCTGTCAGCAGCAGGAGTTATTGACCGCGTCATTGAATTACAGGATGACTTCATCACGTCGGACCGTTTCCGGATGGGAGTAATCTTCCAGAACTTACTTTCAAACAGCATCCGCTATTGTGATCCGACAAAAGACCGCATGGAGATCCGGCTCGAACAACGCCGCCAGGGCGACGCCTTCGTCTTCAATGTAATTGACAACGGAATCGGTATCCGTGAATCAGTGATGCCTTACATTTACAACATGTTTTATCGGGGAACGGAACGCAGCGACGGCGCCGGACTCGGTCTCTACATCGTAAGGGAAACACTTGAGAAGTTACGCGGCGCCATCGACGTGGAATCACGCGAAGGCGAAGGCACGCAGGTAACGATAGCACTACCGGAATTGGTGCATCCTTATAGCGATCCTGAGCTGGAAGTATGAAAGAAGCAGCTGGCTTCTGGCTACTGGCAGCGAGTGCTGTTGAAATGGATATGCTTTAGTTTCAAGCTGCGAGCTTCGAGCTGCGAGTTTGGATCGTCTTTAACTCAATGTTCACGGTTCTGAAGGAGGTTTTTTTTCACCGCAAATCGCAAAGGAACGCTATGAAGTTCCCTAATTATAAATTATAAATCACTGTTGTCCGGGGAAAATTAAGGGGGCATAATCCAAAATGGATGCCCCCTCGCTATTTTTGTTGTTACCACACAACCAAAAATAGCATGAGCAAAGGTAGTTTTTTTGTCGGACAGCCGGTATTCGCACAATTGCTTAGAATGATCCCTCGCTGGGAGGTTCAGAAGTCTGCTAAGAAGTTTTCTGCTGATCATTATTGCAAAGTCTTTCGCACGTACGAGCATCTACCGTGATGCTCTATGCGATTTTCAACTAGTGTACGTCTTTACGGGAAGTCACTACGGGCATAATGGCGTGTCATTCCAAATTACTTCATCTCGGATTGGATTACACAGTCCGAAGAAGTACGCTCTCCGATGCAAACCACCGCAGGGATGCCGATGTATTCGCTGACATTTATCAAAAGCTTTATCAGCGTTACGCCGGATTTTTGTCGGACAGCCGACCCAAAAAGTGGCGGAAAATGGATAAAAGAACGCTCATTATGGATTCCACCACCATGAGTCTGAGCCAAGAGATCTTAAAGGCCGCGGGACGCAATCCGGTAATGGCAAACGAAAAGGTGGGATCAAAGCCCATACATTGATCAAGGTCGACGAGGATGTCCCACAAGTAGTTCGTTTTACCGCCGCCGCAGCTCATGACGTCACATCAATGAAATTATTCACGGTACCAAAAGATTCTATTCTGCTTTTTGATAAGGCATATCGAGATTATGAGCAGCTAAATCGATGGGACGAGCAGAAAATATTCTGGGTGACCAGAATTCATAAGAATGCAGTGGTTGAAACGCTCTTTGAAAAGACCGTTACAGATCATCATCGCAAGCAAGGTATCCTGGCCGACAAGATCGTATGCATTGGAAATAATCTAAACGACAATCTCGAAAAAGTACAGTGCAGAATCGTGAAGTTCTACGACAGGCAGAACAAAAAGACCTTTGAGTTTGTAACGAATCACCTTGATTTTTCACCAGTTACAATAGCAAATCTTTACAAGCGCAGATGGCAGATTGAATCCTTATTCAAACGGATCAAACAAAACTACCCGCTTAGGACCTTTTTGGGTGACACCGAGAATGCAATCAAGATTCAAATTTGGTGCGCACTCATAGTAGATATTTTGCTCAAAGTAATTCAGTGCCGATGCAAAAGGAAATGGGCCTTCGCCAATTTAGCCTCCATGGTGAGGTTACATTTTGATGACATACATTAATCTGCTTGCATTCCTGAGCCAACCAGAAAAAACGCTACTGCAATCAATTAAGAAAAGAACCAAATGGAGTATGCCACAGCTCTTTCCCACGTAGGGGGGCTCACTTTTTAGCATCCATCATTTTTCTTCGAATACAGCCAAAAACCAAAGGAATTGGGAGTGTTTCAATTTTCCCCGGACAGTAATGATTATGAATTATAAATTTCCAAATCAGAAATTGCTCGAACACGCAATGTCGTTATGCAGTTATTCTCCAATAAGTACTGCAACCCAAAAAAAATTCTCTCCGAAACCCTGCGGCACTGCGACCCTGCGTTGACCTGCATTCCCGTGCGATTTAAAGCACTTTTCTATGACTTTTGGAGAACGGATTACCCTTATACGCAAGCAGCTGAAGTGGTCACAGGAAGAACTGGCCAAAAAGGTAGGCACCTCTGCGCCGATCATCGGCCGGTATGAACGCAACGAGATCAAGCCCTCTATCGAGATCGCTAAAAAAATTGCTGATGAGCTCAACGTAACCGTTGATTATCTCCTGGGCGGCTCTGATAAAATGGTGCTCGATAAAAAACTAATGAAGCGCATCGAGGACATCGAAGCGCTTCCGGAAAAAGAAAAAGAAAAAATCTTTGACTACATCGATCTGGTGATCCGAGACGTAAAGATTAAGAAGGCACATGCAGCCTGATCAAAGCTCACTTTAAAGACACATGGTCCATGCCTCGGCTAATTAAGTTATTAACACCATCTTGATATTCAACGCGGCCCGAAGGAACCGACTTGAGTAAGTCCAGAGCATAATCCTTATTTTTCTTCAGGATAGGTGTCCCTAAAAAAATATACAAACCAACAGTAAAAGTTACGGTCTCCCCTGGGTGCAGAACAAGCTTGTCATTATCCATAAATAATAGAGGGAACATTTTTTGTTTAAAATTTTGCCCATTATAAGAATAGCAGAAGGAATAGTCTGCGCGTGAAGGATGGAGCATAATATCATTTGCTGTCCTATTCTCGACAAGACAATCAAGATTCACATATGGGCCGTTTTCTTTCTCCTCATTAATCTCGTTCTTTGAAAGATGCTCGTTAATATTCGATACAACAGCTCTGGTAACTCTGAGTTGCGTTTGTGCTTCGACTTTCTCTTGGCTCAATTGCATGAATAGCAAAACAATTATTATAACTTTCTTCATTTTACAAATCATCATCGTTTCAAAAGAGGTGTCAAGTCAGGTTTAGGTACGGTTGTGTCAACCAATCCGTGTTGTTGTCCGTACCGGATAACTGCCCTTTGAAAACTTGGCCTAGTATTTTTCCAAGTTGGGTCTTCCATTTGGGTGATAACAGCTCTTTGTTCTCTCTCGTTCTTCGGCACTTCAGAATATGCGTCCAGTCCGACAGATCTATAGTCAGTGAGATGCTTCTTCTCGTGAGCAAACATGTTCTTGATTTCATTCGCGTGATCGGAAATTCCAGCGGCTTTGTTACCCTCAATTCTAACATCAATCTTTTCTGAAACAACCCCGTTCTTTCTTTCAACCACAAGCGTTAAGCCTGCTGCCCCATTTTCGTTTCCATTCGCCTTAACAGGCACATCAGTCGGGTTATAGTGCTCATATATTGAGAGAGAGGCATCTGTACTAAGTCCGGCTTCAGAAGCCCTCGTTGAATTTTCTGCACCTGTATTCTGATCAATTGTTTCTGTCCCATCCTCCTGGACAACTTTGTTCTGATCCCACGTACCTTGATCTATAACTCTCACTATATCGGTCTTCGCATTATCCGACCCAAGATACTTCCCCTCCTTGTTGAAATAGTCATCCAACGGACCCATCCCATCAGGATCAACGAATCTAAGTGGATTATCGAAACAAAAATTGTAAGGACTCCACCTTCTCATTTGATCCGCGAGAGGATCCACTGCCATCCACCTTGCAATAGCGGGGTCATACATCCGCGCACCATAGTCCAACCATTGAAGATTGAGCTCATCTTGGAGTTCCATGCTGTTGAATTTGTAATCCTGGGGCGTCGTATTCTCCCTTGAGTACGAGTTGAAGGTAAGCCCAAACGGATAATAATCATCCATCTGCACCACCAGGCTCTTGATATGCTCGACCCTGAAATCATCAAAGAACACCTCAACGGGAGTTTCGTTCTCGTTGCTTAGGTAAATATACAAATATCCTGGCTCTGTTATGGTGATGTCCTTGAACAGTCTGACATGATCACCGTCCTGGCCATACTCACGCGCCGCGGTTGTGATGCGATGGAAGCCCTGGTCTACAATCGTGAGCTTATCGTCCTTATAGGCTATCCAGTTCAGGTAAGCCTTCGGTGCGCTTCCGGTTTCGTCGGAATGGTCGATCGTTCCAAACGGATAGGTGCCACCATCAAGGCTCCCGGGCGCACCACCGTCAACCACGGTACCGGGCGGAGCTGTGCCATTAACAATTGACGCTAGGAAATTCTGCAGGGCAGGCATGTAGTTGGCTGAATTCGTGTCAAGATATTTTGCCCACACCTCCGTCTTCACCAGGTCCCCAGGCATTACCCGCAACGATTTCGCCAGACCAAATACTGAACTTGTGTTTCCCCCGGTGAGTCGGGTGGCATAGTAGGTCGCTCCGATAGTGCCGTTGTATGTATGATCAAACAGGTCATTGTTAATCTTAATCGCTTCACCGTAATACAGGAATTCACCCTCCTCGTCAGTCTCGTTAGCGGTTTCCATCGACGCTTTTGCAACATGGATCTCATCCTTCGTTGTAAACGTTAGGCGTACGTTACCAAGATGGTCTTTCAGATGATATTGATACTCACTATCCTGAGTTTTTTCCTTGATAATCTCTACTTCGTTGATGTACATCACCTCACCCTCGGCAACGGTATTCCAGGTCACGCCAATGGTAAGCACCGTCACGTTCTCAGGAACGATGACCACCTGCTCCGTCCAGGATTCTGTACTCGCAGTTGCCAGCCCTGCGGGAAGAGTCGCGCCAGGCCAGACAAGATCGTTTCCATTTCCCTGTACTGATATATGTGCTGCACTGCTTTGCGCAGCAGTACCCTTGTCGCGATAACCTTTTACTCTGATCTTGTATCGCTCGCCGGCCTGCACCGGGAAAAGGCCTCCTACAGACTCAATCCCGGACCGCGCCGCCGTCGATGTGGCAACTGCTTTCACATACTTTTCCGTATCCGTCGTTTCAACGCTCAGGGTTGCGTTTGTCGGCGTGTAGTCAGCATCGCTTTCTCCGTCGTTCAGGTAAATGATCTCAGTTCCCGCCAATACAATGCGACCCTCCTCATGCATGATCATCTGCAACTGGTCGTTCTCATATTGAAACTCGCCGGCATAGTCAACCTGTTTCCGCCTGCCTCCAAAGTCAGTCACTTGCGCCAGTTTGCGACCGGTAGCGTCGTAGATGTACTGGATCGCATTACCACCTCTCGTTACCACTTCGGGCAAATTCATGTAATTGTATGTAATCTTTGTAGTAATACCCTTGTTTTGATCCGTGAGCATATTTCCATTCCCGTCGTAGGTAAAGTCACTGCCGGTGTTGGTTCCGTCTACAAAACCTTTCGACTTGTCTCCGGTGTCGGTCACCTTTAAGAGTTTATTGCTCAGCGTGGAAGTGGATCCATAGTGGTACACCAGCTGGTCCATCACATTGTTGGTTCCACGTTCGTCAAGCCGTGTCAATGCCAGGATATTGCCGTTGAGATCGTAATTGTAATTGGTCACTGAGAATGCATCGTCTGCAGGCGTTGCCCACGAACTCGTTTTCTCCTTGAACGAAGCGGAAGTAATCCTGTTCATCGGATCATATTCGTAAGCATAGCCTTTCTCCTTGAGCGATCCAAGTCCAAGGTTGTTGCTCCACTTCATGCCACTGATGTTTCCGTTAAAGAGGCCTGCGTTTCCAATACCAATAGATTCATTGTACCCAAGTTCAAACCCAAAGTAATCGCCGGTATCATCATTGCGTGTACCGTCATTAGTAAGCGAGGCGTTGTTCATTGACGTCAGCCAGCCGCGGATGTTGTACCGGTAGTCAACGGATTGCTTGGGCGCAGCGCCACCAACGCTGTGCAGTTTCTTGTCGACGAGTTGTCCAAGTTCGTTGTATTCGTTTAGATTGATCGCTATCTCTGAAGTACCAGCACCTGTACCGATGGTGGCGTGAGCAACCTTTCCGCTTAACGCATTCAGCGAACAGTCGGCATACAACGCCGTCGACGACGGAGTTGTACTCGCATATACCACACGACCATTTTTCAGGAAGGAGATTTTACCGCTCCTCCTTTCGATACGAAACACATCGGAGGCGATGAACGTACCAACGTTGCCCTTGTCAATGCCATTCTCCCGAATATTAACCGTGGTCCCGTTGAGATAGAACGCAAAGTCGATAGTATTATAATGTACATTGACATTTTGATCGGCAAGGCCAATCATTCGTGACTTCCCTGTTTCATAGGCAACAAACTCCAGCCATCCGTCTTCACCGGCCGGAATGGATTGCTCTGAGAATGCTCCCGCGACCCAGCCGGTAGTCGTTCCCGTTTTCGTGAGAACGTCTCCATCAACAGTAACATTAACGAGACTCCCCCAGGTGACCTTTTGTGCATCTCCGATCTGATGATAAACGCCGATAAGTCGTCCTGCATGGTCGTATTCAAAGCGCCGTTTTGTTACATAAGTAGACGTTGTAAAGGACGTGCGCAACCCGGTAATGGCGGAACGCTGTGAAGGGTTATTATTATAATTATATAGCGCCAAATCGGCTACAAGTGGTGTGGTTGATGCTGCCTGGGATTGGTAAAGAACCACGCCATTTCGCAGGTATTTAATCGTCGTACCGATCCGTTCTATACGGAGCAAGTCGCCAGCCTGTATTGGATCAGAAGCGAGGTATTTGTTCGCTCCGTTCTCATAGACACGCAACGTACCACCTGCCTGTTGATACCATGCAAAATTTATCGTTTGTTGATGCGCATCGAGATTGGTCTCCGAAAGACCAAACATCTTATTCGTACCAAGACCGTCTGCAATTACCTCAACCCATCCATCCTGACCGGCCTCAAGTTGCGCTGCTGATGCTGCTCCTGCAGTGCCCCAGCCTCCTGGAGCACCTGCTTTATCGACTTTGTTTCCAATGAAATTTACGCCGACAACATCTGTCCAAACCGGACTACGCGTAATGTGCGTAGTCTGGGTCTGAAGCACTTTTCCGGTGAAGTCATAAAGGCTGGATATTCGGTCTTCACCTCCTTTATAGTTATCACTTATTGTTTGAATCACGCGGTATTTCTCATCGTAGTAATTCACCGACTTCAACCAGGTCGCTCCCCCTGACACTCCTCCGTCCATCACCTTGATTTTTATTCCCGTTACCTGACCTTTAACACGATCGGACTGCGCAACAGGTTGAGTGTATATCACTCCGTTTTCCTGTGAAAAAAGACCATCGTTTACATAGTTGTACTCACCAGACGAAAGGTTGAGATATTCGTAATTATCGTAATACGTCACAGTCAGAATGTTGCGGATGTTCATCGCGGTACCCGCTGTAATTTTTGGATACGATTTATTCGAATACCCATGGACGTTGCCTTCGGCGGAGCCAACATAGGTCTCGTATAATCGATTCCAGGATTTCGAATAAAATGTGTTTACGACCTCCTGCATTTCCTCCTGAGTCAAGGTCTCTGTTGTGTCTTTTATCCCTGTGAGAACAGGACGATTTAGCGCATCGTATTTTGTAAAGGCCCAGGATTTGCCAGTAACGCGCAGCTTTCCATCCTGCGTAAGCACCAAACGATCGCGATTGTCGTATACCATGTATACTGGTTCTGCGCCGGGCACTTGTTTTTGCGCAAGTCTCAACCGATGATCATAGGTATAGCGAAATGCCCATCTCTTTAGAAAAGCGTCTTTTACTGCGTCTGTAGCCGTGTGATAATTATTCGAAGCATTGTTAATCAACTTTGTTGCTGCCGGTGGGATAACCGTTACCAGTTGACCAAAATCATCGTAGATGTAATAAGTATCCGCCCACTCACCGGCGGGAGCCTGAACGCGCTTAAGAACTACCTTGCCTTGCTTGTCTTTATACTCAATCACCTCGTTATTCTGCTCATCCTTCGTTCTCGTCTTGAAGAGCTCGTTCTGATCGTAGTATGATACCTGGCTTCCATTGTACGCTTTAACAACACCAAGCGGGAAACTTTCCGATGGAACGATGTAGGTCCAAAGGATGACCTCATTGGGCTCGTTCAGTTCGTAACTGTATTTGACCGTCCTGTCTGTTGATGAATAACTGTCATTCAGATCAGGCTGCCATGCACTTCCGGGTGCCCCCTGCTCCAGTACGCGGTTTAACGGACTGCTTTCAAAACGTGTCACCGCAAATGGCGTACCTCCGCCATCAGCTATCCTGCTGGTGCCATCATAAAACGAATTTTGCTCGCTGCTCAAATAGCCAGCCTGATCCTCTCTTAAAAAATCCGATTTATAAAATCCTGTATTGCCCGACACGTATGGAAGATATTTATGCGTCTCTCGCCCAAAAGGATCGTAGGCTGTCGGTCGTACAAAGTCTTTATATGCCGGCGAATATTGAGTCATTACCGTTTGAATCAACCGCCCCAATCCGTCAAAGTATTGAACCGACTGCATATTCTGCCCGGCATTGAGACTGGATATTGACTCTTCGTCCGTCACGCCAGGAATCTGTATCGTATTAGTCACGATATAGTTCATGTTCTGCCCATTCACCCCGGCACGTACATGGATCGTGTTAACCGCTGCGACATCACCTGATCCCCCCTTCCGAACCTGAACGGTATAGTCACCTTCCGTATATACCTCTAAGGTTACTCCTTCGTAAATCGGATCCCCATCCTTAAACCAGGTGTAATTCTCGTAAGTAAAGTTATTCACCGACAATACTACGGGTTCGCCCATAGTTACGCGTGCGTTGTTACTTGCTGTTACGATCGCTTTTGGATATACGTTTGCTGTCACTGCTATTCTTCCCATGCTTTCACAAAAGTCAGTCACTGCTGCCACATCAAACGTCGTGGTTGACGATACTGTCGGTGAATACGAAGGGTTAACCGTAGTGGCGACGAGAGTACTTCCATTGTACCACCGATACTTCGTCGCGCCCGAGGCCGGCGACACCGACAGGCTAGCCTGCGCTGAACCATCCGTAATCACATCAGCACCTGATGGATCTTCAGGTGTTGCCGGCGGCGTTGTAATAAACGATAAACCGGTAACCTGAAGCGAACCTGTACTCCAGCTCGTGCCCGACTTTGCCCTGAGATACAGAGGTCCGGAAGAAACTGTAATGTTTTCATTAGCAGAAGTTCCATTTGCGGTGGTCCCCATTGCGGAAGTCTGCCAGTGCCACTCAACGCCTTCGGACGGTGCCGAATTTCGGATCACCTTTGTTGTACCACAATAGCGTTCAAAGGTGAAAGACGTGGATGGTGTCGGCGGCGTCGTGGAGGCGACGCTCACACTCAGCGACGCAAAATAGTAGTTCAAACCATCATCATATTCATAAAACACTTGCGCGAGGCCCGCCGAGGTCCATTTGATATTGGCAAACGCTGGACCCATTGACAGGACATTGCCACCAAACGCTGTCCAAAGGCCCCCCTGCGGAGGAATAATCAGTTCCCCATACTGATTACGAAATTCGGCCGTATACTCATGCGTTGAGAGAAGGGTTACATTTGTAGGGCCGGTAACAGTTACGGTGATTTGCCCAAATGCGGCTGATACACCGGCAAACAAAACAATCAACAAAATTCTTAAAGTAGTCACAACGTTTGTCATTCTTCTTTCCTGAAATAGAGTTTATGAAATACGCCGCCTCCAACGGGATCTTCTAAAACCAGATCAGTACCAGAAAGTGATATTACATTAAACCGGGTGGTACGGCCGGAGATCATGACATTCAATGTCATTGCTGCATCGTCAAATGTGTACTCTCCGGAAATCAACTTGGTTGCCGCATCCTGTGTCCAGGAAATCTCAACCTGAGCCGAATCAAATGAAAACACCCGTGACCCAAAGCTCCCAGATAGTTGCTCTTGTATTGAAGGAGGAAGACTATCATACTTTTGACGTGAACTTGTCTCCTCCAGAGAACTTGTTAGATCAAATTTCCAAATTCCTGAAAGGTTACTCTGACCATAGCTCAAGACTGGTATGATCATAAGAATAAGAACGAATATTCTAATCATATTTCAATGAATTCTATTTCGGCCTTAGCCAGCCTCAACCAACAAGGCATCTACATTAACTTAAAGTGTCTTTATGCACCTTGATCTTCACGGAACATGGTCAATCATGTGAATCCTGCTTTTTGAAGAGGCTAAACGGCATCCGACTCGAACTGAAGTAATTACTGCCAATCTATTTTAACAAATAATTGTAATCATGGCCCTTTACAATGTTACCGCCGTTATCACGTACGGTCTCCAACCTTCCAAAACCATCATATTCAAAATAAGTAGTCTCATTGTTCACATCTGTTATGGATGAGACTCCTTTCCCTTGTTCATAGGTGTAAGTCGTCATCAATGTGCCAGGAGAAAAGGCTCTGATTTCATCAAGCTTGTAGCCGGCAGGAACACTGATGGTTGGACTAAAAGGAAGATCGCCGCTGAATATCCAGGTATTTCCATCATGATACCAATAACTCATAAGCAAGTTGCTGGTGTTGTTCAGCCAGACAGGGAAGATAAAACTTCCCGCATTCACTTTCTTACCTGTTCGCGCTAAATTTCTGCCACTTCCATCTTCGAGCGAAACCCCGTTTTCCTCAAAGCTGGTGTGAAAGTTGACTCCGGTACTGGAATTAACCGCTTCCGCTATGGGAAGCGTGTTATCGTATCCCCATAGGTAATATTTCGCTTTTTCCTTTGTCTGAACTGACAATACTTTTGTACTCATTTCATCGTATAAGTAAGTCACGCGGTGATTGAACCGTGAGTCAGGAGAAAAGGCAAACTTTCCTCCACTTAAGGGTAGCAGTCCGGCATTCTGCTGATTCGAAAATCGAAACATACTGAGTGGAATTGGATCTTTTGATTCTAGTACTTTAACTTCTTCGAGTAGACCCTTTCCTTCGCTGTTGTAGCGATACACCTGTCCCCCCACTACCACTTTGTTACTTCCGTCGGAGGCAGCTTTGATCTGGACTTGTTCAATCGGAGCAGTAATGATGTTAGCATCGACCATTTCCTTAATGAAACCTGATCCGTCAGCGTAGTCGACAGGATACGTATTGATTGTAATCCGCCGTTCCGTTCCCGCATCAAATTCTTCCTGGGCGACCTTTAAGTTAGACAGGTTGTATTTGTAAGACGTTGTGGTTTGTGCGTATTTTGAAACATCATGTTGATCATAAGTCTTTTCAACCACGCTATCCAACACAGCGTAGCCCGACTCATGCCGATAATATCCCCATTTAAATTTCACATAATTCCATAGCGCAGACTCCTCGCCGTGATAATAAAATTTCTGTGCAAATCCTGCCTTAAATCCAACGACATTCGAGTAATTTGCATTAGGATTACCTTTATCAACAAAGGAATAGTAGTTGTCTACTTTCCGCACCTCTTTGAATTCCCCGGAGACGATCGAATAAGTAGTCTGTTGTTTCAACAGACCTCTCTTCCAATCTTGGCTTATTATATTAGCATATGGGAACCCAAAATATTGCTGATAGTTGTTGTCGCGTGTCGGAAGCTTGTCTGGTATGAGGTCAGGCGCCCAATACTTGTACACTGTTTTTCCGTTTGAGATAAACTTATCTTCAGGGGTTTCGATACCAGTATATTCAACCACCTCGCTGTAACCAACATGACTCCCTTGTGTTGTGGTCAGTGGTAGATTATTTGTTGATGTGAGATTATAGTAGCTATTCTGTTCAGTTTCATCTAGTCTCTCAACAGCAATTAACTCTTGGTAGAAATCTCTATAGAACTTTGGCATTGACAGAATGAACCCTGAGGGCTGGTCGTCATCAGAACGCTTATAGTCGAACGTCCGAATATGCTTCAGATCTGTCACCGGGTCAAAATCTGTAATCTTGGAAATGCGAACCCCACCTGTCTCGGTCAACGTTTGCTGATATCCCATCCATACAAAATCGAGAGAATATCCCGGAGACATAGCAGGCGAGTAAATTGGACTACTTACCAAAATTTCGTGCTTGATTTTAAACACATCATTCTTGCTGATGCTGATCTTTCCATTGCCTGGAGGCACTGTGAGATCATACGCGGTCCATTCTTCTGAGAAGGTGCCGTCGGGTTGTTTCTTTAAAAGTGTCCAACGGATATAGTGACAACCTCCGCATGAAATACTACCGCTGAAACGGAAAGTTGCATCCCCATCAACACCGGAAGGGAATTCTACGGTTTCAAGATTGACTGAAAAGTCTTGTGTAGTTATTGCGAACACCTTTGGGACTCGAACAGCCTCTGCCGGTAAATCAACATATTCGCTAGGATGAACATAATTTGGTTCATACTCAAACGTAGTGTAGCCACCAGTCGGGTATTCAACCTTTTTTAATAAGCCCCTTTTTGCGTAATCGAAAACCGGGTTGCGATTTGTCCCAAAGCCTGTATACATCTCGAGATATGGAATTATCA
>JAEZDW010000396.1 GCA_023417955.1 Bacteroidota bacterium | reverse complement strand
AAGGAAAAAGACCAGGAGACCTTCTATCAGATGGTCAGGAATGGGGATGTTAAGAAGGTGGTACTGGTGCCGAACAGAAAATACGTGGAGGTCACCCTGACTAATGAAGCTGTGAATAAGCCAAGTTATAAATCGGAGCTTGATCAGTCATTCGGCGTGACCACAAATGGACCGCATTATATGGTAAAGGTTGTAGATGCCGGAAATTTCGATCAGGAGTTCAGAAAACTCAGGGACACATTGCCGGCTGATCAAAACCGGCCAGAATACCGGCACGACGAACGGGAAGAATACTTCGGTCTCTTCCTCCAATGGGGATTCCTTTTCCTGCTATTATTCGGATTCTGGATGCTGATGCGCAGGATGACAGGCGGTGGTGGCCCCGGCGGTCAAATCTTCAACATCGGAAAATCAAAGGCTGCGCTCTTTGACGCTGAAAACAAGGTAAAAATTACTTTCGCTGACGTTGCTGGTTTGGACGAAGCGAAGGAAGAAGTAAAGGAAATTGTTGATTTCCTTAAGAACCCGTCCAAATTCACAAAACTGGGTGGAAAAATCCCGAAAGGAGCGCTTCTTGTAGGCCCTCCGGGAACTGGTAAGACGTTGCTAGCAAAAGCCGTCGCCGGTGAGGCCGCTGTGCCATTCTTCTCGCTTTCAGGTTCGGATTTCGTGGAAATGTTCGTAGGTGTGGGTGCGGCCCGGGTGCGTGACTTGTTCAAGCAAGCCAAGGAAAAGGCACCATGTATAGTATTTATCGACGAAATCGACGCAATTGGTCGTTCCCGCGGTCGCGGTCAGATGCCGGGCGCAAACGACGAGCGCGAAAATACCCTTAACTCACTCCTGGTTGAAATGGATGGTTTTGCCACTGATTCTGGTGTAATCATTCTGGCTGCAACAAACCGCCCCGACGTACTCGATTCGGCGCTACTGCGCCCGGGTCGTTTTGACCGTCAAATCAGTATCGACAAGCCGGATATCGTCGGCCGCGAGGCAATCTTCAAAGTGCACCTCAAGCCCATTAAACTCGATTCATCCGTGGATGCCAAGAAACTCTCCGCACAGACCCCTGGTTTTGCAGGAGCTGAAATCGCCAACGTATGTAACGAGGCTGCACTGATAGCAGCGCGTCGCGATAAAAAGGCAGTTGACATGCAGGACTTCCAGGATGCGATCGACCGCGTTATCGGAGGTCTGGAAAAGAAGACGAAAATTATTTCACCCGAGGAAAAACGAATCGTTGCCTATCACGAAGCGGGCCACGCAGTTGCGGGATGGTTCCTCGAACACGCCGATCCCTTGGTGAAGGTGAGTATTGTTCCCCGTGGCGTTGCCGCGTTGGGTTATGCGCAATACCTGCCAAAAGAACAGTTCCTTTATCAGACGGAGCAGATGCTTGACGAAATGTGTATGGCATTTGGTGGCCGCGCTGCTGAGGACATTGTCTTCGGAAAAATATCGACAGGTGCATTAAGTGATCTGGAACGGATTACCAAGATGGCGTACAGCATGGTTACCATCTACGGTATGAATGACCAGATTGGCAACATCTCGTTTTACGATTCAAAGCAATCGGATTACAACTTCCAGAAGCCATACTCCGAAGCGACCGCAGAGCGTATCGACAAGGAGGTTAAACGAATCATCGACGAATGCTATGCCCGGACGAAGGCACTGCTCAGTCACCATCGTCAGCATTTGGAAGTTATCGCGCAGGAGCTCCTCGAAAAGGAGATACTCTTCCAAAGCGATCTTGAACGATTGATAGGAAAACGGCCTTTCGAAAAGCTTACGACTTATCAGCAGTTCACCAATGGCAACGGAAAGTACGAGAAGAAGCAGCATGAAAACGAACAACCTGGTGTTGATCCGACCCCTACATTGGAAGGTGAACGACCGAATACGCTGGGAACGCCTTGATTTCCGTGAATTGACTTATTTTTGAACTCAGGAGTATGTGCTCCTGAGTTTTTTTTTATCAGTTGCGAATGCTTTCAGACATCAATCTTCCGCCGGGGAAGAAAGTATTTTTTGCATCCGATTTTCACCTCGGAGTACCCGACCGTGCTTCAAGCCACGAACGCGAGAAGAAAATCGTGCAATGGCTGGAATCGATACGGCACGAAGCACACACGATCTTCCTGCTTGGCGATATTTTCGACTTCTGGTTTGAATACAAGCACGCGGTTCCAAAAGGCTACATCCGCCTTCTGGGGAAACTTGCCGAGCTCCGCGACAGCGGTATTCCCGTTGTATTCTTTACAGGCAACCACGATATGTGGATGTTTGATTATTTTCAGCAGGAACTCGGTATCCCCATATACCGCGATCCACAAGTGCTCAAGATCAATTCACACCGCTTTCTCATAGGTCACGGTGACGGCCTCGGCCCGGGAGACAAGACCTATAAGTTCCTTAAAAAAATATTTGCCAGCCCCGTATGTCAATGGTTATTTGGGTGGATCCACCCGAATATTGGCATTGGCATTGCAAATAGATGGTCTCGAAGCAGCAGGATCAGCAACACCAAAAAGGAGGAACGTTTCCAGGGTGAGGATGGTGAGTTTCTGCTGGTGTATTGTCGCGAAATGGAACGTGCGCAGCATCATGATTACTACATATTCGGACATCGTCATCTTCCACTTGATATTCCGGTTGGTGAGAACAGTAGATATGTCAACCTTGGCGAATGGGTTAACTTCACAACGTACGCTGTGTACGATGGCGAAACGCTCGCACTAAAAGAATTTTGAGGCTATGACGGGCAGAATTTGTTTCATCTTCTTTCTTGTAGCATCTGCGTTTAACACGTTCGCGCAGCGGTTTGAAAAGCTGACAAATTTCACTGCCGAAAAGCCGATCCATTACGCTGCCATAGATCGTCCCGGCGAACTCTATCTGATTTTTGGTGACAGCACGATATCCCGTTACGGGACGTCTGGCGCGTTGATGGCGTCGGGCCAGCTTCCGTTCAAGCCGGACGTGTTTGATCCGCGGGACGGTTCCAGGTTGTACGCGTTCAATCGGAAACAGGCTCAGTACATCTTCTTCGCACCTTTTTTTTCATTGCAGAATCCACCACTTACTCTCGACTCCGCATTTGTGATTGAGCCTTTTCTCGCTTGCTCATCTGGCGACCGGGACATAGTAATAATTGACGAAGCCGACTGGAGTCTCAAGAAAGTAAACCTACGCAGCAATCGCCTGCTCTTTGAAAGCATGCTTAGCGACAGTTCTGCATCGTTGTCAAAGGTCAGCTTCATCCGGGAGTATCAGAACCTTTTGTTCATGCTTCAACCCGACAGGGGGATAATGATTTTTAACATGCTGGGCCATCACCTTCGAACGATTGACGTGGTTGGAGCACGTCATTTCAATTTCCTCGGGGAAGAGGTTTACTACCCGAGGGGCAATCGACTTATTTTATTTGATCTTTTTACTGCTGAATCACGCGCTATCGACCTGCCTTACTTCGCGGATTTCGCATTACTCACCGATGAACGCCTGTATCTCGTGAAGGGGCAAAACGTTGATGTGTTTTTGGTAAAACCGTGATTTTCGTCCGAGGAAAAATGTTCATTTTTGAACATATTTGTACGAATCAGTTACAAACCGGTTATTGAATCACCTGAAAACCAGCTTTTTTCCTATTGGCATAGAATTTCCTTATTACTCACGTTCTTTTAAACCTATAACCCTATTGTGAATACTGAAGGCGGAAAAATTTTGATGATCGACGATGACGAAGACGTCCTTCTCGCAGCAAAGATGCTATTAAAGAAACAGGGCCATCACATTATCATAGAGAAGAATCCTAAAAAGATACCTTTTCTGCTGAACAACGATAGCTACGATGTAATTCTGCTGGATATGAATTTCAGCAAGGACATCACTAGTGGCAAGGAAGGTTTCTACTGGCTTGAGCAGATTCTTGCGCATGATCCGACTTCGGTTGTGATTATGATTACCGCCTTTGGTGACGTTGAAATGGCCGTGCGCGCGTTGAAGGCCGGCGCAACTGATTTTATTTTGAAGCCGTGGCAAAATGAAAAACTCATTGCTACGATTTCAACTGCTATTAAACTCAAGCAGTCATACAACCAGGTTGACAAGCTCAAGAAAGCAAAAGAGATGCTTGAAGAGCAGATCAACAAACCATTTGGCGACATCATTGGCAAGAGCCAGGCGATACAGGAAGTATTCGCTCTAATTGATAAGGTAGCACGAACAGATGCGAATGTATTGATATTGGGAGAAAACGGAACAGGTAAGGAACTGATCGCGCGCGCGATACATCAGCGGTCCCTGCGAGCCAACAACAGCTTCGTTTCCGTTGACATGGGTGCGATAACGGAGACGCTTTTCGAAAGCGAGCTTTTCGGTCACAAGAAAGGCGCATTTACCGACGCACGCGAAGACCGACCGGGAAGATTTGAACTGGCAAACGGAGGTACATTGTTTCTCGACGAAATCGGGAATTTAAGCCTCAGCCTTCAGAGCAAACTTTTGAGTGCGTTGCAGTCCCGACAGGTAACCCGGGTTGGTTCCAATCAACCTCAGCCGGTAGACATACGGTTGATCTGTGCCACGAATATGCCACTGGCAAAAATGGTTCAGGAAGGAACCTTCAGACAGGATCTCCTGTATCGGATCAATACCGTAGAGATACATGTTCCGCCCCTCTGCGACCGCGTGGAAGACATTCCGTTGCTGGCAGATCACTACCTGAATTACTATGCAAAGAAGTACCACAAGCCGGTGCGTTCAATCGCAGCGGATGCGGTGGATAAGTTGAAAAGGTATGCGTGGCCAGGAAATATTCGCGAACTGCAGCACGCGATAGAAAGAGGGGTCATTATGACGGACTCGGAAACTTTGCAGGAAAGTGATTTTTTACTGAGTCGGACGTTGAGTTCATCAACTTCGAATCATACACTCAATCTTGACGAAGTTGAAAAATCGGCGATCGTCAAAGCGCTGCAAATGCACAACGGAAATATATCTAAGGCAGCAGACGAACTTGGACTTACGCGTGCCTCATTGTATCGAAGAATGGAAAAATACGGCTTATAACGGCAGTGGAAGCCAAAAGACTTCCATGAACACCGGGGCAAGTTGGAGATGAACAATATCCCTCATCAAATGAATTTCAATTGGAGGTCACCCGTACTACCTCGGATCGCGATGTTAGCCGCCTCCATCTTTTTGTTTGCGTTTTTTCTGTCGTCCGGAAATAGCTTTTTTGTTGCATTGATATTCTTTGGTGCCAGTGCATATCAGGCAAAACTGCTGATCGAATACCTCGATCGTTCGCACCATAACATCGCCGACTTTCTGGATTCCATTCAATTCGACGACCTCTCCTACTCATTCAAGACACAAAGTGACGATCCTTCTGTGATGCGATTGCACCGCGAGCTTAACGAGGCTTTATCAAAACTTCGCTCAGCGCGGTCTGAGAAAGATTCGGAATTTTTGTTCTATCGAAACATCGTTATGCACGTTGGTATCGGATTGATCATCTTCAAGGAAAACGGGAAGATAGAAATCTATAACAGTGCAGCACGCAGATTACTTAAGGTTAGCCGACCGGAATATGTCCGCGATCTGAATGAAGTTAGTGAACAGCTTGTCAACGTGTTTGAGCGGCTGAAAACCGGAGGCAGAGAACTCTTGCGAATTCGCATCGGCGACGAATTTGTGCAACTCTCCATCTATGCGATTGAACTCACGCTTCGTGGTGAAAACGTAAAACTCATCTCGGTTCAAAACATTCAGAATGAGCTCGATGAGAAAGAAATGGAGGCATGGCAAAACCTTGTTCGCGTATTGACGCACGAGATTATGAACTCGGTGACGCCGATATCATCCCTTGCGGGAATCGTTGAAGAGGAAATTAAACCGCACACGACAGGCGAAAACGGCGTTGCCCTTACGCAGGATCAGCTGAGCGATATACATCTTTCACTGCAGACGATCAGCAAGCGCAGTGAGGGTCTCATTCAGTTTGTGAAGGAGTTCAGAAGTCTGACCAGCGTACCAAAACCGAAACCGACTCAAATCCAGGTCCGTGAACTTCTCGATGAACTCACTCTGCTCCACAGAAAGGACCTCTCAGAGACCAACATCGACCTGAAGATTTCCGTGTATCCTGAAGACCTGACGTTAACAGCAGACAAGAACATGATCGAGCAGGTGTTAATTAACCTACTTAAGAATGCCATTCAATCGTTCGATGATCAACTTGAAAAGCGCATAGAATTGCGGGCATATTTGAACGAAAAATCGCGAACAATAATTTCGATTTCCGACAACGGTTCGGGTATTGATCCCGAAGCATTGGAGAAGATATTTATCC
>JAEZDW010000384.1 GCA_023417955.1 Bacteroidota bacterium | reverse complement strand
CCTGTGATCACAGGCAGGTCGGTACCACAGATTATGAGATCGAAATGTTCGATTCGAGAGGTTAGGAGCCCATCCAAACCAGAGTCGGCTTAGCGTACAACGGGTTTGCATCTGTTTAGTACTGACTGAATTGCCTCAACGGTTGTTTTCTGCCTGTGCACCACAAGTATCTTCATTTCCCAATAAGGAATAGTGACGAATACGTAGCGTTTAAAGATCGCGATTAATACTTTTTCAGAAATACCTGAAAAATCAGGGTGCGAGGTTAGGTTCCTCCTAATTCAGCAGAAAACGCAAGTTATGCCTCCGGATTTTTCCGGGGAGTAGTAAAAAAGTACTATGAAATTGGTAGAATTATACCACGTTCCGTTTTGGAAATTCAGTTGATCAGGCCGATCTCGTAAGCGTACTTCACCAAACCTACCGTGTTGTTTACGCCTATTTTATCCATGATGTTCACGCGGTGGTTACGTACCGTATTTTCACTCAAGGAGAGGCGCTGACCAATTTCACGAATGGTAAGTTCCTGACAGATTAATAACAGGATTTCTTTTTCGCGATCGGTGAGTTCTGTTTGCCTGAACGAGGGGCGTTGCGCAACCCTCTTATCTTTTACATTTTTCCTGAGGACGGCGCCGACCAGGTCGTTATGGTAAAAATCCTTTTCGGCAACGGAATAGATCGCCTTCTCCAATTCTTCGGGTTCGGTGTTCTTCAAAAGAAAAGCATGGACTCCTGCTTCCATCATGCTGAGAATGAAACGTTCGCTATCATGCATAGTGAGAATAATGATCTTAACGTCCGGATAACGCGAAATAATTTGTTCGCAGGTCTCTGCTCCATCCATCACCGGCATCTGCAGGTCCACGATTACAACATCCGGTTTTTGGCTCTTCATCAGGGCGAGGAGTTCTTTACCGTTTTCGGCATCGAGCACATCTTCAACACGTTCAAAAGTCTTCATCAGATTTACCATGGCTTTTCGGAATAGCGTATGGTCATCAGCGATGAATACCTTAAATGTCTTCATAGGGGACGGTTATGGTGACTTTTGTACCATGTCCGGGTACAGATTGCAAATCTACAGTTCCTCCGGCGAGTCTGGCGCGATTATCTATATTAAATAATCCCAGGCCCTTTTCGGTAATTTTCTCAATCTTAGGCCCGTGGTGGTCGAAGCCTCTGCCGTCATCTTCTACTGTGACGATGAGGCACTCTTTGTTGTCGAACGTTACCTGTAGCGTTGAGGCCTGCGCGTGTTTCATTCCGTTGTTGAGTACCTCCTGAATAATTCGAAACAGCATTAGCTCGCGCGTGCGTGGCAGCGATGGGGTTTGACCGATTTCCCGAAATACGATTGGGATTGCCGACGTTGTTTGGAAACGGTCGCATAATTCCTTGACAGCCTGAACCAATCCGAAACGTTCCAAGGTGGATGGCATCAAATCACGGCTGATGCGTCTTACAGATTCAATGGTGTCGTCAAGCATTTTCTTGCATTCCGCTATGCTTTCTGTTTCCTCAGGGTACCTCCTGGCGTGAGAAATCAGGCTTAGCCGGATCGTTGACAGCATTGCGCCAATGCTGTCGTGCAAATCACCAGCAACGCGCCTGCGTTCCCTTTCTTCGGATTCAAGTGAGGCTTCGATCATCTTCTTTTGATGTTCGATCTCCATGCGCTGACGACGGAGTTGTTCCTCAGTCATGCGCTTCTGATAATAGAGAACAAAAAGAATGATCGAGCCCGCCATCAACAGCATGGCAATCGCGGACACTCCAATGATAAAGTATACCTGCGCAGTTTCGGGGACTGGCTGCATAACGATGGATAAACTCAATCACCAAGTTGGAAAAGAAACAGGGAAAACAAAAGTCAAAAACGAAAAGACATTGGCTTCTTCAACCGGCGAAATGTCTCGCAGACTGTAATTGTTTGAAGTGCAAAAATGCTCCATACAGATTTACAGTTTGCGTGACGAGTGACAACCCGTGATGAAAAACCCAAAGGAGTATAAGGTTGTCATTGTGCACATTAATAAGATACGAGGTGAAGCTGATCATCATCGTTTGTCCCGAGCATTGAACGAAGAAAGCGGTTATCAGCCAGAACACAGGCATCCGGACAATATTCTCTCTGAAATCGCCCTGGAGCAGCGAATAGTAGTAAGCAAGGCTGCATACAATCACAATCAAATTGAATGAGATCGAGCTATATGAGTTTATCGTCTCCTTTTGAATGAATAAGACATTGACAGCTCCGAAAACAACCTGCCCGGATGCAATCACGAAAAACCACGGCTTTAATGTGTGGCGTTTGATTTCGTAATAGAAGAATGGCATGTAAAACAGAGGAGCAACCGTGTAGAAAGCTGAATTAGCGTAGTTCGGATTGATTCCTGCATTAAGCAGGGAGTATGAAATCGGAATTGGTATCCAGGTAATGATCAGCCCGAATGCGAACCATTTTATAGAGGTGGTGTTTCGCCTGAACGTAATGAACAAGAACACGATCGCGAAAAGCGAAAGGAAGGCGTTGATCCATATTATAGTATCGAGTACTTCTATCGGCATAACCCGGACATTGCGAATATAGGACAGCGAACGTGCGATCGGTATCGTTGCTGAAATTCTTTCTTCCAATTTTTGTGTTGACCAATGGCAGGGCTCTATATTTGATAGCACAAACCAGAACGGAATGGCTACTGATTTTTCAAAGCTCACGTTAAGCGTCCACGCAGGATCAGAAGGCGATCCACTATTTGGCGGGATGGCTACACCTCTTTACCCTTCATCTGCATACGACTATCTGCATACAGATGAGGGATCGATTTATCCGCGGTATTACAACACGCCTAATCAAAAGGCCGTCGTTACAAAACTCGCTGCACTTGAAGGCGCAGAAGACGGCGTGTTTTTCAGTTCGGGCATGGCCGCGATTCTTTCCTCTGTTCTGTCATTTATGGAGAGCGGTAAACATGCCGTCTTTCAACGGGATCTGTATGGGGGAACATTCAATGCGATAACCGAGGAGATGCAACGATTTGGGATGGAGTTCTCTTTTGTTGAAAGCACGGATCCGGACGCGTTTGAAGAAGCAATCCGATCAAACACGCGCGTCATATATATTGAAACTCCGTCAAACCCGACGTTGAAGATTACACCAATTCGAGCAATCGTGGATATCGCCCGAAAACATGAACTAGTGACTATTATCGATAACACGTTTGCATCGCCGATTAATCAAAATCCATTATCGTTAGGTATTGATATCGTTACGCATAGCGGCACTAAGTATATCGGAGGTCACAGCGATATTATCTGCGGAGTGGCTCTCGGCAGAAGGGATCACATTGAACGAATCAGGAAACATGCCAAGAATTATGGTGGAAACGCAGACGCATACACGGCGTGGCTGGTTGAACGCAGTTTGAAAACACTGGCACTGCGTGTTCGACAACAAAACGCCAACGCAATGGCTATTGCGTCCTTCCTGCAGCAGGAGCCGCGGATTGGAAAGGTGTTCTATCCGGGCCTGCCCGGCCATCCCGGTCACGATATCGCGAAAGAACAAATGACCGGCGGATTTGGTGGAATGCTTTCCTTCGAAGTACCCGGCGATCCGGATGCATTCATGAACAGGCTTAAGCTTATTTCGCGGGCGATAAGTCTTGGTGGAGTGGAAACCACAATCACATCTCCGGCAAGAACGTCACATTCAAAACTTACTGCCGAAGAAAGAAAGCAAATGCAGGTGTCTGATTCACTGCTCCGTTTATCCGTTGGCATAGAAGAAGGTGGCGATCTTATTGAAGATATTCGCCAGGCGTTGCACTGAAAAAATTTCTTTGTTCGTATGGATCAACAAGGTACGATGTCCCTGATGTCGGAAGTTTGATCAGTACATCGAGTACATGATGACGAGTGGGGCGTGCCTGTACACGAAATGACCGCATCCATTTTGAATTTCTTATCCTTGAAGGAGCACACGCCGGATTGAGTTGGTCGACCATTCTGAAAAAACGCGACGGCTATCGTAAAGCATTTGCAGACTTTGATCCGGCGAAGGTTGCCAGATTCAAGGAGTCACAAATCGAGAAGATACTCCAGAACCCAGGTATCGTAAGAAACAAACTGAAGGTCCACGCAGCAGTGAACAATGCCAAACGGTTTCTCGAAATTCAAAAAGAATTCGGTTCATTTGACAGATACGTTTGGTCTTTCGTTGGCGGTAGACCGGTTATCAACAGATGGAAGACTCTCAAACAGGTTCCCGCGACGACAAGAGAATCTGAGTCGGACATCATCAGAAACTACCTGAATTCTCCGGTCATTGTCCACTCTTTGTCCACTCTCCCTCCACTCATCTTACGGAGAACATTGCATGATGGGCCACGAAACCTGTCAAATTAATATCCGATTTTTGAGGTATTGGACTTTGTCTAAATTCGCCAGTGATGCAAAGACAAGAATCGCGCCGGGCCGGAGTCTACACCTACATCGATCGTCAGGATGCGCATGCCCTTCGGGGAAGTACAAGGGACTCGTCCTTTGCGATTTGCCGGTGGCGTACCTCGAATGGTTCGCGTAAAAGGGCTTTCCTCCCGGACAACCCGGGGAGTTGAGCAGAGATTTGATAAAACGCGGATTCAAGTTTGTGGGAAGTACCGTGATGTATGCGTATGTGCAGGCATGCGGTCTCGTGAACGATCACCTTACGGAATGCTGGAGATATAACAAGGTGAATAAAAAATGACGCGCCGGAATTACGTCCGACGCGTCATCATTTTTGAGCCTGCTTTGTATTATTTGCGCGGCATCAACTCGTCGCGGTTTGCTGCCAGCCACGCGAAGGCGGCCGTGATAATCGCATTGTGCTGAAGGTCTTCAGCGACAGCTTTATCGTACAAGTCCATGCTCGTGTGGTGTGTACGCGTGCCGTATTCAATAGGATCCTGAATAAACTGGAATGCAGGAAGTCCGATGGCATCGAACGAAAGGTGATCTGTTCCTGAAGTATTTCTCAACGTCAGTGTCGAAGCACCCATTTTTTCGAATGGTTTAAACCAGGCGCGGAAGATTGGTGCAATGTTATTGTTGCCCTGCAGGTAGATACCCCGATATTTGCCAGTGCCGTTATCCATGTTAAAGTACACAGAGAACTTTTCGGCTGCGGGTTTTAGCAGCATTGAATCATACGGGAACGATCTGTCGAGACGCTCGCCTAATTCGCGCTTCACATAGTTTCTCGATCCAAGGAGCCCCTGCTCTTCGCCACCCCACAATGCAATCCGGATTGTTCTTCTCGGGCTAATGCCAAGTGACTTAATGAGACGCATAGCCTCCATCATGACGGCTGAGCCACACGCATTGTCGGTTGCACCGGTTCCGCTATGCCAGCTGTCGAGGTGAGCACCGATCATGACCACTTCATCTTTCAGGTCAGTTCCTGGAATTTCGCCAATGACGTTGAACCCAGGTGCTTCCGGTAGGAACTCTGTTTCGAGAGCCATTTCGAGACGGACAGATTTTCCATCTTTAATCTGACGAACCATTCTATTGTAGTGCTCAGCAGCGACGACTACCTGAGGCAGGATTTTCGGAGCTTTAGCGCTATAGGAAGAAACGCGATCTGAATAGGGAACGTCTGCGGGATAGGGAACAGTTGCTGCACTCGCTGTTAATGTTCCGTCTTCCAAACGGTAACTCGGGCTTGCTTCCAATACGGCAAGCGCTCCTTCCTTTTGGCACAGCTCCCACTTCAGGTAAGCCAGGCGTTGTGGTTCAGTTGGTGCACGGAAACGTCTGCCGCCAAACGATTCACTTGCTGATGAGTTTGCGAGTTCAAGCAGGGCGGCATCATCAAGACGTCGGGCATCCGGTTCGAAACCGGGATTCACCGGTGTAGGC
>JAEZDW010000370.1 GCA_023417955.1 Bacteroidota bacterium | reverse complement strand
GTACCGCGGGAATCGACGAAAGAATTGTGAGCGACAACTTAAACGACTGGAAATTTGCAGCCAGCATCAGAAAAATGATCACGACTGCAATCGCAAGCCCACCCTGTAAACTACTCAGCGTTTCCTTCAGCAAACGCACCTGACCCTTGAAGTCGACTACCATCCCACGAGGTGTCTCCCCCGCGTCTCTGATTGCCTTCTCAACGGCTTTGCTCGCGGTCCCGAGATCGATCCTGTGCAGGTTGGCCGTGATTGTCACAAGCCGGTTCGGACCTGAACGATCATACTGTCCCGGTCCAACTTCTTCAGTCAAAGACGCAACATCGGTTAGCGTCGGACGAAGCTCACCACTCTTTAATGGAATATTCCTGATATCGTCGACTGAATTCATCTCGTATTCCGGAATCTGGATTTGCACCTGATAGGCGAGTCCCTTTGTATTGTCGAGCCAAAGATTCTTGTCAGTAAACCGGCTTGACGAAGTTGCTGCAACCAATGATCGTGCAACCTGCGTCGGCGTTACGCCCATTTGGCCTGCGCGCTCGCGATCCATTTCGATTCGCAGGATAGGGTAAGACATCGGTTGTGCAATTTGTACGTCACGGAGAAAATTGATTTTCTGCATTTCCGCCATAATCTTTTTCGCGAATTTCTCGGCTTCGCGAATGTCACGCGCGGCAACGTTTACCTCAAGAGGCGTGGATGCACCCTGACTCATGATTTTGTCAACGAGTTCGATAGGCTCGAATGAGAGTCGCAACGAAGGCAGTGCGCTGCCTATGCGATTTCGTAATCGTTCCTTGAGGTCATCGATCTTTACCTTATAACTCTTGTTCAGCGATACCTGAATTACAGCCTCGTGTGGACCGCTGTTGAAAACGAAAATCTGCGACGTGCCATAGCTTGTCGGAACGTTACCAACGTACGCTGAAGAAATGTCAACGTTCTCCCTCCCGACTTCTTCCCTGATAAGATCAAGCACACGAAGCGTGATCTCCTCCGTCCTCTCGACTCTTGTTCCGTCCGTGGCCTTGATGCGAAGTTGAAACTGCCTGCCGTTTGCCTTTGGAAGAATATCGGTACCAATAAAAAAGAATGCAGCCACAATGATTACCGCAGATGTACCCAGGTACGTGAAAATCCAGAACTTGCCGCGTTTGAAAACCTTTTCAAGAACGCGCAGGTAACGATGTTTGAATCGCTCGAACGCAGTCTTATTACCTATGTGATCCGTTTCCCAGATTAGAGTCTCTGCTTCCTCGTGGTCAAGCGCCAGGGTTCCATCGTGGTGCTCATGGTTTTGTTTGAGAAGCCAGTTTGCGAGGACCGGAACAAATGTCTGCGAAAGCAGGAAGGACGCGATCATGGCAAAGCCCACCGCCAGTGACAACGGCAGGAACATTGACTTCGGAATTCCGCTCATTACGAACGCGGGTGCAAAGACCGCAAGTATCGAAAGCAAAATCAGTAATTCAGGAAACACGATTTCTTTACAGGCATCCCATACCGCCACAGCAAGTGGTTTCTTCATTTCGAGATGCTGGTGAATGTTCTCAATCGTAACGGTAGCCTGATCGACAAGAATTCCTACAGACAATGCAAGACCACTCAACGTCATAATATTGATCGTCTGACCAAAAAGGTTCAGCAATATGATCGCGCACAGGATTGAAATCGGAATAGTCAGCACAACAATAACAACGCTTCGCCAATCCCTCAGGAACAGCAGAACCATCAACCCGGTCAGCAACGCACCTAATGCACCTTCTGTTATGAGACTTTTTAATGAGTTGGTTACATAAGTAGATTGGTCGAACTCGTAAGAGACCTTTACATCTTCAGGTAACGCATTCTGCAACGTCGGCAGCGAATTGCGAATGTTGCTGACGACCGATAAGGTAGACGCATCCGATTTTTTTACGACAGGGATGTAAACCGCGCGCCGCCCCTGAACCAGCGCGTAGCCCACTGTTATATCGGCAGCGTCTTCAACTGTTCCGATATCGCGTATGAATACCGTTGGCCCCGATCCGACACGAACCGGGACGTTCAAAAATTCTTCCGGTTTGTCGATGAGCGAGTTCACCGGCGTCATCAGCGTGCGATCGCCCATCCGGATATTACCTGCGGGTGATGGTTGATTGTTCACACCAACGGCACGGATAACTTCTTCAGGTGTCAGTTTATAACTTCTGAGGCGTGACGGATCGATTCTGATCACAATCGTGCGCTGGTTACCTCCGAGTGGCGGCGGACTCGATACACCTTCAATCTTTGAAAACATCGGTCTTATGCGAGAACTCGCAAAATCCTGAATTTCGTTCAGCGTACGCGTTGTACTTGAAAACACAAGCTGACCTACCGGCACTGAACTTGCATCGAAACGGATAACCTGTGGTGGCACCGTTCCCTCCGGCATATATGCTTTCGCGCGCGACACGTTGTTGGCAACTTCGGCCGCTGCCTGCGCCATATCCGTGCCGGGATAAAACTGCAACTTAATCAGCGACATCCCCTGAATCGTCTTCACTTCAACGTCACGAACACCCGAAACATAAAGAAAGTGATCCTGATAGCGCGTTGTAATAAAACCGTCCATCTGGTCAGGCGCCATACCACCGTAGGGTTGAACGACGTAAATGGTTGGCAGATCGAGATCGGGAAAAATATCGACCGGTATACTGCGCAAAGAAAGAAATGCAAAAAACACAATTGCCATTACACCGACCACTACGGAGACAGGTTTCTGGAGAGCTCCTTTAATTAACTTGAACATATCCGCACAATTATCTTACTACTGCATTCATGAAAATTGCAAAATCACCCTTTGCCCCGGCGATGGCGAGTAGTGACCGCCAGACATTCATATAGGCAATGGCCATATCGGCTTCAGCCCGGTTTAAGGTCACGAGACTTTGCATGAGCGTGGGGAGATCTGTGAGACCACTCTCATACCGCGCCGAAGCCTGGCGGTATGCATCCTGCGCCGCTCTTAGTTGTATCGGTGCGGCTACTGCCTGTTCGAGGGATATCTCGTATTGCATCTGCGCCTCTGCCAGTTGTCGTCGGGTACGGACCTCCTGCTCATTCAGGAGCTCATCGTCGCGAACGGCGCGTTGTTGTTCACTCTTGTAGCGTTGACGCGTTCCTATAAAATCTGAAATAGTCCAGCGTGTCGAAACGCCAAGCAGGAAATTATGCACGCGGTACTTTGTTCCATATTCAAAACCGGAATGATAGGAATCATCGACTGATGAAATTCCTGATCCGCGCGCCCAGGCTGCACCTACCAAAGTAACCGAAGGAAGAAACGATCTTTTGATCGCTGTGCTCCTCGCACTTGATGCATCTCTGCGGAACTGATAAAAGCGAATAAGCGGGTTTGCCGATGGACTCCATGAACCTGTGTCGGCGCGCAACGGTACGCCCGACAGAAACGACATACTGTCAATGTCTGTTTCTCCCGATGCAAGTGCACCGGTAAGCTCTTGCAGACGCAACGCTTGTGTCTTACTTTCCCGCTCGGCCTGCAGCAGGAGGATTTTTGCTTTGGTGAGTTCCGCGCTTGCCAGTGAGCTGTCTACACCTGCACGCATACCCGAGCTCACACCTGCATTGACAACTTCGCTGAAAGTCTGCGCCCGCTGTAGGTTCAGGTCCTGGATTACGGCGAGTCGCCTGTACATTAACGTCAACAGGTATGCATCAGCAATCTTAACTTTGTGTTGAAGCAACTCATTTTCGAAGTTCGCATCGGCAGCGTCACGAGCCTTTTTGGAAGCTGTTATGTTACTGGCGACTTTTCCGAAGTTGAAGACGTTCCACTCCATTATTATAGAAGTGTAACTGCCCCAGACAGCCTGGTCAATATTTTCAGGTCGGATACTTCCTGCCGGGGAGATCACCGCCGGGTTCGGATAAAAGGCACCTGCCAGACTATTGCTTGTGCCGTACGTGTACTGATGCTGCGCCGTTACTCTGGGAATATACTCCGCTTTCGCAGCGTTGACTTCCCTGCCGAAACTTTCCCTTTCCGCCAATCGCGCTTTGATACCCGGGTAGTTCCTTACACCTTCATCAATCAACTCCGGCAGTCCTGTCTGGCCATATGTATTAACAACGGCCAACAACAACATAACCGCTACAGGAAACCAAATCATTCTTCTTTTGCACATTTCCATTGTCCTAATACCAACAATAATAGGCGTCGAAGTTGGAAAGATTCTGGAATCGCGACCGGGGATTGGAGGGTTACCGGTTATCAGGATCTTTTTTTTAACTGGGTTCCTGAGCCGGGTGTAGCGGTATCGCGACGATGATAAAAGTTCGTCCGGGAATTTGGTCTACCCATAATCAATCTATAAATCATCTCCACGTATACGCACGTCTTCCCCAAAGAACACTACGCCAACCACCTGGCAGAATTTTATTCCTGGATGACCGGCGACTTCGATGAAAGCGCCACCAGGTTCAAAGCTTATCGCTAACAAAAGCTAAAAATTCAGCCGGTAATAAAAGAACGGAATAAACCCAAGCTGATACTCATTCACAACCCTGCTCTTGTCCGTGTCATACGGATCGGGAACCCAGGCGAGCTTGCGTATACTCCTTGAGTTGAAGACGTTGATGAGGTCGACCGAAAACTCGTGATCAACACGCCCCAGATTAATAGTATACGTAAACCGAAGGTCAAACCGAAAGTACGGTTCAAATTGTATTGTATTCTGCGTGCCTGCTATGTACCGCACTTCCGAATGTTGCCGCGACGCGGTGGAATCGACCACCCCGTGCCAGCGACCTCCCGCGAAGGTGATCTTACCTCCGACTGCCAGTATATTCTGTTTTGACAACTGCCACTCGCGTGTGGTGAGCGCGTTAAGGATGTATCGTGCATTGAAGTTAGTATTTCGCCAAACCTCATCACTGGCGCGGTACCGAGACCTGAACACTGTACCGCTCACAAGAAACATGTAGCCACGTGAGAATGATTTTTCAAGCAGTGCTTCAATACCATAGTTCTTGCCCGTGCCGGTATTCTTCAGCGGATTCGGATACTGCCGAAGGAAGTCGGCTCCTGCATTGACCAACGAAAAATCTGACCTGGTACGCTCAACCGGCACGTTGTACAGCCATTGGTAATACGCTTCCACTTTCAGGCGCAGACCCGACGAATCACTGCCCAGTGTCTTTTGAAATCCTGCCAACCCATGAACACTCCGCGTGAAACCGAGATTCCTGTTGTGGAGTCGCGGGGTTCCGTCAGGATGATTGTCCGACCCATAGAAGTACAAATATGGTTGATGCATTTGGCTGTGAAGTCCAACTCCCGCATTGAGTGACGACCTTTGCGACGAATAGTATCGTACCTGCAAACGCGGTTCAAGCGACGCGCTTCGGGTCATAGAAAAATACTGAGCATGCAAGCCTGCCGTCAGATCAACCTTGTTGCCTGAATAGCTCCACTGTGAATAAGGTTGAACCATCACGGCGTTTGTATTGCTGTCCCAACGACGGCGCCACTGGCCGTAAAGAGCGTGTTCGGGATCGATCACGAGTGAACTGTCCAGGTAGCTGAAGTTATACAGATCAGCGTTCACTCCAAAACTCACATTACTCCTGCTCGATAGTTTTCGAACAGCGTGCAATGCTCCGGAAACGCGTTGTTCATGAAACCGGTAGTCAAGCACCGAAGGAAGTGTGTCATGGGCAGATGCCAATGAAGTAGCCTCTATTATCGCTTCACGCTTATCTGCAGGGAATGCAAAGTCATGGTGCGAATCAACAACGGATGAGACGTACGCCAGCGTCCCGGAAACGTATCCGCGCCTGCCTTTCTTTTTGTAACCAGCGCCAAGTACCGCGAGACTGGATGAAAAAAACTGATCGCGATCCTTCTCCCCATAAAGATTGTGACTTACATCTTTCTGGCGACTGATCAGCAAATCGATATCACTTTTTCCTCCGAGTCCGAATATCCAGTAATGCGTATCGCGCTTTTTCGACGGGATATCTACCTTAAACGCAATATCGCCATAGCGCGGAACGGAAGACGTACCAATATCAATATTTAACTTATTGAAAAGTCCCAGCACCGATTTTCGTGCAGACACTATAAAAGTTGAGTTTCTATTTTTTGACAAGGGACCCTCCGCTACCAGTTCTGCACCCAGGAACCCAAATTGGAGTGTGCCATGAAACCGCGAGCTGTCACCCGACCGGAACCGAAGATCAAAAATGCCTGACGTTGTATTCCCATACTCCGCAGGAAATGCACCCGAGAAAAACTGTGACGAGCCGAGTAGCTTATCGTTGATTGTTGATATTGAGCCGCCGGAAGTACCGGGAATATTAAAATGGTTTGGATTGGGAACGTTGATACCCTCCAGTCGCCACGAAACGGATTGAGGTGAGTTCCCACGGATGATAATGTCATTGCGTGAATCGTCGGCATTTTGAATTCCGGGCAACACGGCTACCTTGCGAATTGATTCATAGCGATTCCCCGGATGATATCTAAATTGATTATTATCAATCACGTTGCCACCAATGGGAGCGAGATCCTGAGTAGCTGTCACGTCAACGGCGGAGAGATAGAGCGCAGACGGCTCCAATGGCACGTCAATGTAAACGGTGCGTGTCGACGAAATCGTTAAGCTGTGCCGTACCGTTGTGTATCCTACGTAAGACACTTCGAGGTCATACCTGCCAATACGTACCTGGTCAATAGAAAAACTACCGTTGTCATCGGTACTTCGGCCATAGTATCGACCGTCTTCTGTCCTTACTATAACGGTCGCGCCGGAAAGAGGGATCAACGTTTCCTTTTCAAAAACACGACCGCCAAGCGTTTGATGCAACACCGTGTCCTTCGACGTGAAGACGGCTTTGCTCACCCGTTTCAAAAACATACCGGTGTTCTGCGCATAAGAGACCTGGCCTGAATGGACAACAACGAGACAAAATGCGCAGATCATGATCGTCCTGTGGTCCATATTGGTACAATGAATATACGAATTGATCAGCCTCGGAAATATCGCGGACCCGAATATTCACTGAATGACTTTCGTCATGGAACCGCGAAAGAAGATGCTGACCTATATATCCCTTGTTTCAGCAGGAAAGATATTCCTGTGATCATGATTTCCCGGCAAGACTTTTTGACCGCGCCAGTAAATCTGCACACTTTTCATGTCGTGTCTTGTCTGCCGGTTCTTGCCGGGGAAGACTCAAGGCCAGTTCAAGCTCGCGGATAGCATCACCG
>JAEZDW010000353.1 GCA_023417955.1 Bacteroidota bacterium | reverse complement strand
TATGTGCATACTCCTGAACGTGTTGTATGAAAGGATACTTTGATGTACTGTCGTAAACGTCGATGTGAATGTTCATCGGGCGTTCCTCCGGCGAGTTGTTCATCGAAAAACGCGTGATAATCAGGTGACCGCTAAAACCAAATATTTTGTTCTTTACAGTATTCTGAAAACCTTTCATCACGAGGAACGACAATATTGCTGCTCCAAGGCCAACGCTTATGCTGATGATAGCGATCTTGTGAATCGTAGCCGAAAAACCGGTCTTGTAATCCCGGTTGATTCTTTTTGAAATGAAATAAGAAACGTTCAAGGCTTATTGCTAACTTTTCAGCGTTAGTGATTCATGCAAATTAAGCGAACATTTGTGGCCCTACAAACGATTTATTGCCGGCGTTTTATGAAACCCGCGGGTACGGTGACGAGCCAGGCATTGGCATTGGTCATGCTTTTTTTTACTATTTCATGTTCGGCGCAGCCACACCATGCGAATGATCACGAGCCGGCAACCGAATCGGTCGACACCTCTCTCCGACTGGGCGCCGAACGCCTCGACGTGCTTCTGGCCATGCTGGACGGTAAACGTGTTGGTCTGCTGGTGAATCACACCGCCCTGGTCGGCAAAACCCACCTCGTTGACACGCTGCTTCAGCACGGCGTGCAAATCACAAAGATTTTCGGCCCGGAACACGGATTCCGCGGCAACGCAGCCGATGGTGAAGTCGTAAAAAACGGCGTCGACGTAAAGTCCGGTCTTCCTGTAATCTCGCTTTACGGCAAAAACAGAAAGCCGACACCAGAACAGGTTGCCGACACCGATGTATTGGTTTTTGATATCCAGGATGTTGGCACCCGCTTCTACACGTATATCAGTTCGATGCATTACCTGATGGAAGCCGCTGCAGAAAACGGGAAGAAGGTAATCATACTTGACCGGCCTAATCCACATGGCGGCTACACCGACGGTCCGATTCTTCGCCCGGAATTCAAGTCCTTCGTGGGTATGCATCCCATCCCTGTTGTTCACGGTCTCACTGTTGGCGAACTCGCTCAAATGATCAACGGCGAAGGTTGGCTCGCCGGAGGTCTGAAGTGTGAACTAATTGTGATCACGATGAAGAACTGGGCCCACGGCGACGAATATCTGCTCCCGGTTCATCCATCGCCGAATCTCCCCAACAACCAGGCAATCCGCTTATATCCTTCACTATGCTTTTTCGAAGGTACTGCCATCAGCGTAGGGCGCGGAACCCCGTTTCCTTTCCAGGTGCTGGGCAGTCCACAACTGAAGGGCTTCGACTTCACATTCACACCCGTTACCATAAACGGCGTGGCTGTTAATCCGCTACATGAAAAACAAACCTGCTACGGCGTCGACTTACGCGAGGCAAAAACATCAGCGCGTATAGACCTCTCGTATCTCATCGATATGTATAAAGCGTTTCCTGACAAAGAAAACTTTTTCTGGAATCCGTTCGATCGCAACTACATTGACAAACTTGCCGGCACCGACGAATTACGCAAACAGATACGCAACGGCATGTCGGAAGAACAAATACGCGCGACATGGAAGGAAGGACTTACGAATTATAATCGTACGCGCTCAAAATATTTACTTTATCCAACCAGGGAATGACAAAGGCTGAAAAGGTAAACGATATCATCAATATTCTCGAAAGACTTTATCCCGCACCCCCGATTCCACTGCATCACAAAGACGCTTACACGCTTCTGGTTTCGGTGCTGCTTTCTGCACAGTGCACGGATGAAAGGGTAAACAAAACGACGCCACTGTTGTTTTCGAAAGCGGACAACCCGTATGACATGATTCGTATGAGCGCTGAAGAAATTCGTGAGATCATTAAGCCGTGCGGTCTTTCACCGATGAAATCGAAAGGCATTTACGGCTTATCGAAAATTCTCGTAGAAAAGTATGAAGGCCAGGTGCCGGATACATTTGAAGAACTGGAAGCGCTTCCTGCCGTCGGGCATAAGACGGCTTCGGTAGTTATGACACAATGGTTCGGGAAACCTGCATTTCCGGTTGACACACACATTCACAGACTTGCATACCGGTGGGGACTTTCGTCCGGAAAAAGTGTCGAACAAACAGAAAAGGATCTCAAACGATTGATACCGGAGGAAAAGTGGAACAAGGCTCATTTGCAGATAATCTATTTTGGGAGGGAGTATTGTCCTGCCCGCGGCCACGACTGGCAAGCCTGCCCGATTTGTTCGAAGTACATGCGAAAGGAATTGCGCAAAGCGTAATGTCACCAGCTTTTGAATGCGTAAAAATCTTGATTTGTTACACTAAAGTGTAATTTGCGATCGGGATATGGACACCTTCAAAGTAATCTTCATGGGCACGCCCGAATTCGCGGTCGCGTCGCTCCAAATGCTTCTTTCCAATGACGTTAAAGTTGTTGCTGTCGTCACTGCGCCGGACAAACCCCAGGGTCGCGGACAAAAAGTAACGGTATCACCCGTAAAGCAGTGCGCGCTTCGTCACGACTTGCCCGTGTTGCAGCCAACCAATTTGAAAAGCGAATCCTTTCTTCAGGAACTCGATACATTTCAGGCCGACTTGCAGGTAGTGGTAGCGTTCCGGATGCTTCCTGAATCAGTATGGTCGCGACCAAAACTGGGAACATTCAATCTTCACGCATCGCTTTTGCCGCAATACCGTGGTGCAGCCCCAATTAACTGGGCATTGATCAACGGTGAGGATGAAACCGGGGTAACAACATTTTTCCTGCAACACGAGATCGACACTGGACATATTATCTATCAGGAAAAAGAGCCAATCAACTATTCGGATGATGCCGGCACCTTGCACGACCGTCTTATGAAACGCGGTGCTGCGCTGGTTTTGAAAACGGTACAGGCAATTCACAAGGGAAATCCGCCGACGCTGCCACAATCGGTAGCCGGAGAACTGAAACGCGCACCAAAAATCTTCAAGGAAACGTGTGAAATAAACTGGGATCAGCCAGCTGAACAAGTTCGAAACTTTGTTCGCGGACTTAGTCCCTACCCCGGCGCGTGGACATCACTCCAGGGAAAGGTGTACAAGATCTTTCGCACTGAAGTCGTCGACGCCGAACAGGACACAGCCGAAGACCTGTCGCCCGGGCAGTACCGTACGGATAATAAAACGCAACTTTGGTTCAAGACAAGCGACGGATTGATTAACGTGACGGAGCTGCAGGCGGAAGGAAAGAAACGTATGAGCACCGAAGAATTTTTCAGAGGGAACAAACTCTAACTCAACAATCGCAAGCGCATGAAAGTATCACTGGTCGCGGCCGTAGCTGCAAATGGCGTAATTGGCAAAAACAACGACCTTCCATGGCGCCTTCCCGATGATATGAAGTTCTTCATGCAGAAAACAAAGGGTCATCATGTCATTCTCGGCCGAAAGAACTTTGAGTCACTGCCACCGAAATTCAAGCCACTTCCAGAACGCACGAACATCGTAGTCACTCGGCAACACGATTACAAGGCCGAAGGTTGTATTGTGGTTCACCAGTTTGAAGACGCATTGAAATATGCAGAGAATCACGGTGAACAGGAAGTAATGGTAGTAGGTGGCTCAGACATTTACAGGCTCTCTTTGCCACATGCCGACTACCTGTATCTTACGGAGGTACTGGCTTCGGTAGACGGCGATGTTTACTTTCCTGAATTTGACCGCGCTGAATGGAACGAGGTCTCGCGTGAACATCATCCGGCGGACGAACGCCACAAATACGCGTTCGACTTTGTACTATATGAACGAAAACGAAATGATTAATCGCCGCTTATGTCACTGGCAAACAAAGTAGTCTGGATTACTGGTGCGTCGTCTGGCATCGGCGAGGCACTTGCTTATGAACTCGCACGAAAGGACTGCAAGCTGATCCTGTCAGCACGACGGAAAGAAGAACTCGAGCGTGTGAAAGGCAATTGTCCTTCTGATCGCCAGGCCGAAATTCGTGTGCTTCCACTTGATCTCACGGCAAGTTCAACATTACAACTCTCGGTTGAAGCGGCTATTCAGATTTTTGGTCACATCGATGTCCTCGTAAACAACGGCGGAATAAGTCAGCGTAGCTTTGCAAAGGACACGCTCATTTCGGTGGACAGAACGATCATGGAGGTTAACTTCTTTGGGACGATTGCAATCACCAAGTATCTCCTGCCCCATTTTCTCGCACGCAAGCAGGGTCATTTTGTAACGGTGAGCAGTGTAACCGGCATATTTGGCACGCCATACCGGTCTGCCTATGCGGCATCGAAACATGCACTTCACGGTTTCTTTGATTCACTGAGGGCAGAACTCTATAAAGATGTTGGTGAAGCGATAACCGTAACGATGATCTGCCCCGGCTTTATCCATACTCCCATTACGCTCTCTGCCGTTACCGGCGATGGCACACCCCTCGGAAAAATGGACGAAGCCCAATTCAAGGGAAAACCAGCGGACTGGTGCGCACGAAAGATTGTAAGTGCTATCGAAAAACGCAGGCAGGAGGTTTATATCGGAGGCATCGAAACACTTGGTGTCCGTTTTAAACGACTATTCCCAAAATTGTTTTCGCGGTATATACGAAATGCTGCAGTGAGGTAGGCGATCACAATTCGCGTTCATCCATCGTATTCTCGCAAGTCAACCCTTTAACTTCAAATTCAATTGTGGCATGATGCACACCCTCGGTTCTCAGCTGTCCTTTGATACGGCTCTTTAACTGCTCCGTCTGAACGAGGTCCAGAGGTTCATGTAATACGATATGCGTTGTAAGTATATTGTAGTTCCCATCGAGCGTCCAAAGGTGAACATCATGCGTGCTTTCAACTTCGGGAAAGTTGTTTATCGCATTAACAACCTGTTGTTCTGAAACTGAATCAGGAACGCCTTGCAAAATAATGCGGAAGGTAACCTTCAGATGGCGAAAGACATTTACAATTATATAAATGCTTATGAGGACCGAAAGTGCCGGATCCAGAAAAGGTGCATCGGTAAACTTCATGACTACACTTCCGATAAGCACCGCGATCCACCCGACGACATCCTCCACAAAATGCAGGGAGATAACGCGTTCACTGATTGATGTTCCTTTACGAAGACGCAGTATCGCAAAACCATTCACCACAACGCCAAGCACTGCCAGGTAGATCATACCGTCGACGTCTGGCTGAACCGGATCAAAGAATCGACCGATGGCTTCATGGAGAATGAAGATCGATCCGACAAGCAGCACAACGGCATTGATAAGCGCGCCCACCAGGGAAAACCGCTTATAGCCGTAAGTATATTTTTCGTCCCTGCGTTTTTTGGAATGCTTCTCAAAAAGCCAGGCTGATCCGAGAGCAAGACTGTCGCCCAGGTCGTGAACTGCATCGGAAAGGATGGCTACTGAATTCGTGAGCAGCCCGCCTATCAATTCAATCACAGCGAAGGCCGTATTCAGCCAGAATGCCAGGGCAAGGTTACTGCCATGGTGGTCGTGGTGCGCGTGCCCGTGATGATGGTGGTGATGATTATGGGAATGCGACATCTATAATGAAATCTCAACGTCATCCGGAAATGTTTTCATCCTGCCACGGCGAAAACTCGTATCCGTCTTTAAGATAATTCGGATAGATCTGAATATGTTTCTTCCTCACCTCCTCAAACAGAAGTTGCTTTAGTTGCAGTATGTTTTCACCGGTCGTCGCCGACACGAAGACGATATTCTCATAACCCGCCTGACGATAATACCCTTTCATCTCTTCAAGATTTGCTTCTGGGTTGGCTTCCCGGTACAAGTCAACTTTGTTGAGCACGAGAATCGATGGTATATCCGCAGCGCCGATATCCTTCAGCGTTTCCGTGACGACCTCAATCTGGTTGTCGTGGAAAGGATGAGCAACGTCGACGACATGCAGGAGCAAATCCGCCTCACGCACTTCATCCAATGTTGATTTGAAAGATTCAATAAGGTGGTGCGGCAATTTGCGAATAAATCCCACGGTATCGGAAAGCAGGAACGGAATGGTACCATAAGTCACCTTGCGCACTGTAGCGTCAACGGTGGCAAAGAGTTTATTCTCTGCGAGGACGCCGGAACCTGATAACAGATTCATCAGCGTACTCTTCCCGACGTTGGTATAACCCACGAGCGCAACTCTGGCGATATTGCTTCTGGACTTGCGCTGGGTACTGCGTTGCTTCTCAATTTTCTCGAGCTTATCCTTCAGGATGCTGATTTGGTACCGGATATTCCGACGGTCCGTTTCGATTTCCTTTTCACCTGCACCACCCCGCGTACCGGTGCCCCCGCGCTGGCGTTCAAGGTGAGTCCAGAGACGGGTGAGTCGCGGAAGCAGGTATTGGTTCCGGGCGAGTTCGACCTGAGTTCTAGCCTGCGCAGTCTGGGCACGTGCCAGGAAGATGTCCAGGATCAATAAACTTCGGTCGTAAATTTTGACCGTACCTTCTTCCCTGTCCTTTGGATTCAGCTCTCGTTCCAGGTTCCGCAGTTGGGAAGGCGTGAGATCGTCATCAAATATGACATTCCCGACTCCTTCGCGAAAAACAAAATTTTTGAGTTCATCCAGTTTGCCCTTCCCAACAAACGTGCGAGGGTCGGGGTGTTCCAGATGTTGCACTATCTGCTTAACCGCTTTAATTCCGCCGGTCTCGGCAAGGAACGCAAGCTCTTCCAAATGCTCTTTAGTTACCTCCTGTTCCCTGGCAGAACCAAGCGCTACCAGGACCGCTGTATTACTATTTCCCTCCATAACTCTTTAATCGCTATAAACTTACAGTTTTCTTGCACGCCGTTTTGCGGCTCGCCCGTTTTTAATACCTTTATGTAAACTAACTTTGAATTTACGGGGATCACCTAAAAATCCTTCCGCTTATCGATTTTTAGGGATTAACGAAAATTCTCATCGGACGCCCCATATGAGAATTGCCATTGTGCTTAACACGTCCTGGAATATTTACAATTTCAGGCTAAGCCTAATCCGCACGCTGCTTCGCGAAGGATATGAAGTTCATACCATTGCCCCCGTAGATGAATATACACAGTTCCTCGTCGCTGAAGGGTGCATTCATCATAACGTAAGGATGGACAGTCGGGGTGCAAACCCGATCAAGGATTCAGCTCTTATCGCCGAACTCTATTCGATTTACCGCCGTGTACGACCTGAGATCATATTACATTACACAATCAAGCCCAATGTTTATGGTACGCTCGCAGCAACGTTGCTCCGCATTCCGGTAATCAACAACGTATGCGGGCTCGGAACAGTTTTCCTGAAAGACAATCTTGTTTCTGCAATCGCACTTTTTTTATACAAAATCAGCTTCCGGTACGCGCGGAAGGTGTTTTTCCAAAATCCCGACGACCTGCAACTCTTTCTTGACAAGAAGCTTGTATCGCCATCGATAGTCGATCTTGTTCCCGGTTCAGGTATTGACGTAAAACACTTCGCGCCGGTTGCCTACGAACGTCATAATCGCTTTACATTCCTTATGATCTCGCGTCTGATTTCAGACAAGGGCGTTTATGAATTTATTGAGGCTGTTCAAAAACTGAAAGCACAGGGCAGCAGTGCCAGATTTCAGATACTCGGTGCGATCGACGAACAGCACAAGCGGGGTATCCCTGAAAAGGTGATCCGGAGTTGGATTGACGACGGCACAATTGAATATCTGGGTACCACCCAGGATGTGCGGCCCTTTATTGAGCAGGCCGACTGTGTAGTGCTCCCATCCTATCGCGAGGGTGCTCCCAGAACACTCCTTGAGGCCGCCAGTTCAGGCCGGCCAATTATCGCGACCGACGTGCCGGGGTGCAATCATGTTGTAAAGCATGAGTTTAACGGGCTGTTGTGCCGCATCAAGGACGCGACGGATCTGGCCGAAAAAATGGCGCAAATGTCTGGCCTCAACGACGAAAAACTCAGGGAATATGGACACAACGGCCGGACCAAAATTGAAAATGAGTTTGATGAATCTCTCGTCATAAACAAGTATCTTGCGGCCCTTTCCGACTTCAGGAAAGCGTCGTAAACCGCATATTTTTTCGTTCATGCAAGTTATCGAAACGCCCTTTGAGGGACTACTTGAAATTATTCCTAACGTTTATCAGGACAGCCGTGGATGGTTCTACGAATCGTTCAAAGAAACCACCTTTAGGGCCGCGGGTATCAATTACCAGTTTGTTCAGGAAAACCAGTCTTTCAGCAGGAAAGGCGTGATCCGTGGACTGCATTTTCAACGTGAGCCCCATGCGCAGGCAAAACTTGCTTCGGTGCTGATGGGTAAAGTCCTCGATGTGGTTGTTGATTTGAGGCCGGCGTCACGGACATTTGGCAAATTTTACACGTGTGTTCTCGACGGTGTCCGACGCAATATGCTGATGGTTCCCGACGGCTTCGCCCACGGATTTTCCGCACTGGAAGATTCCCTTTTCTTTTACAAATGCTCCAATTTCTACCACAAGGAATCGGAGTCCGGTATTATCTGGAACGATCCTCAGCTTGCCATCGACTGGCAGGTTGAAAATCCTATTGTTTCGGAAAAAGACCAACTGCTGCCAACGCTGGACGAATTATTAAGAAAATCTGTAATTTCACCCTGACCAACCAATCACCGACGTTGATCCGCTCATTTTTTACGTCTTCGATTTTTGCCCTGCTGAGTCTAAGCTTGTTTTCCTGTGGATCATACCGGAAAAATATCATGTTTCAGGCAGCCCCGTCGGATTTAGGCAGGGAGGTAGCCGCCGCAGAATCAGCTTACGTGATCCGAAAGAATGATCTGCTGACCATTCGCATCTACACGAACAGCGGCGAGCGACTCGTTGACCCTGATTATGAGTTGATGAAAGATACGCCGCCGCAGTCGGACCTCGGCACGATTAAACCTGACTACAATTACCTTGTTTTACCCACAGGCGATGTGAAACTCCCGATGGTCGGAAACATAAGCGTTGAAGGACTGACGGTTCACGAAGTCGAGGGGGTTCTCCAAAAGGCATTCAGTGAGTTTTACGAAAAGCCCTTTGCAGTAGTCAAGATTACAAATCACCGCGTTGTTGTTCTTGGATCACCCAGGAATCAGGTGATTCCACTCGAAAATCAGAGTACAACGTTGGCGGAGGTACTCGCCCTGGCGGAGGGAATCGGCAATGATGCCAACGCTTCGAATATACGCGTTCTGCGCGGTGATGACGTTATTGTTGCTGACTTCAGCACCGTCGAGGGATATAGGCGCTCCAATATCATTATACACCCGGGAGACATCGTTTACGTAGAGCCGGTAAGAAGACCGGTCGCTGAATCTATCCGGGATTACGCACCTCTGCTGACTATACTAACCAGTCTTACAACGCTGATCGTAGTGCTGATAGGGCTTTGATCACAAGGCATTGATAAACGAAACGAACATACAGAACGGCGCTACCGAGTCAATTGATCTCAACAAACTCGGCATGGTCATCCGAAACAACTGGATGTGGCTGATCGCCATTTTTCTTTTTGTAAACGGAATAACCCAACTCTACCTCCGGTATACGAAAAACCTGTACGAATCGTCGTCAGAACTTAAGCTCGAAGTGAAGAACGACGCGACTGAACTGGGCATTAAAAATGTGATTGAAGAGCCAAATCTTAACATCCTTTCGGGAGAAATCGAACTCATTCAATCCAAACTGTTCCTCACACAGGTGATCAAATCTTCACGCCTCGATGTTAGTACGTACAGCGTGGGGCGCGTAACAAATGAAGATCTGTTTGGAAAGGAAGCTTTTTACGTGAGCTACAAACCAACCGGAGCTTCAGCGTACGATGTTCCAATTACTTACGAACCGCTAAACGACAAGACTTTCAGGCTCACCACGCCTGAGGGAAATTCCATCGATGCGCGCTACGGCGATACGTTTTCGTTTGCTGGCTTTGAGCTTTCTGTCGAGCGGAACGAAACGTTCAAGCCTGGCGACGAAACGGGTTATTACTTCACGATTAACAGTCAGCAGAACCAGCTCCATTACCTCAGCGAAAATCTGACGGCAGAACCGTTGAATTTCAACGCGAACACAATACGCATTTCCTTTCAGGATCACAATCCCACGAAAGCGTGGTACATCATCAACAAAATCGACACACTCTACCTTCAGTACAGCTACGAACAAAAGAATCTCGCGAACAGGCAGAAGATTGAATGGCTTTCGAATGAGCTCGCACAGATTGAAGGCAAGATGGAGGGATTCGAAGATTATTTTGAAAACTTCACACTGCAGAACAAGACCAGCAACCTTGACGACGATCTCCGAAACGTAATCTCGCAGATCAACGAAATCGACTCACAACGTTTCCAGCTTACCCAATCAATCAGCAAACTCAATCAGGCAGTTGACAACATCGAAAAAGAAAACTACGTCGTTGCATTTTCACAACGCGCGGCATTGCCGGAAAGTCTGGTCGACAACCTGGAGGAACTAAACCGGCTTGCACTCAGTCAGGAAAAACTTCGCATGTCGTACAATGAAAAAACATTCGCCTTCCGGGAACGTCAAAAGGAAATTGAAGCATTAAAGCAAAAGGTCGCGCTTCAACTTGATGATGTCAGGAAAGACGCGGTGAACAAGCTTGCATCATTGAATTCCATCAAGACGCGCCTCGAACGCGAATTCGCGAACCTGCCTGACAAAAACACCGAGTTCTCAAAGAACCTCAGATTTTACAAGTTGAATGAACAACTTTATCTGACGCTGATGCAGAGTAAATCCGAATTCGAAATCGTACAGGCTGGTAGTGTTCAGGATTTCAGAATACTTTCACCAGCGTCTATGCCGACGGAGCCGATTGCACCGAAGCGGTTGATGATCTCGGCAGCCGGATTTGTCGCGAGCATCACCGTCTTGTTGCTCTTCATTGGTATTGTGTACATTGCCAACAACGAGATCACCAGCGTTTCCGAACTTGAGCGCAGTCTGCAGCTGCCGGTTATCGGCGTCGTACCGGTTTCGCGCCATATCAGAAATCAAGGCCTGTTCGTAGTCGACCAGCCGAAGTCAATGGTGAGTGAAGCACTTCGTACAATCCGAACCAACCTGGATTTCTTCAACATTCAGTCGCAGGAAAAAACGATCGTTATTTCCAGTACCGTTTCGGGTGAAGGGAAATCGTTCATCGCCATCAACCTCGGTGCGATCATCGCATTGTCGCGCAGGAAAGTTGTGCTGCTTGACCTTGATATGCGCAAGAACAAAACGAACCTGCCGGTTTCAGTCGGCGACAACCCGCGCGGCATCAGCACGATTCTGATCAGGAAGAACTCCTGGCGCGAATGTGTACTGAATACGTCCGTTGAAGGATTTGATTTTATTCCCTCCGGACCACACCCGCCCAATCCTGCGGAGCTGTTGCTTAACAACTCGTTCCAGGAACTGATAGACGAGTTGCGAAAGGAGTACGACTACATCCTTATGGACACGCCGCCTGTCGGTCTCGTTACCGACGGAATCATGGCTATGAAACGGGCGGATCTCTGTATTTATATTTTCCGCGCCAACTATTCTAAAAAAGAATTCATGACCAATTTGCAGCGCATCATAAACATCAACAAGTTCTCAAACATCAGTGTGGTGTTGAATGCCCTGCCAAGTACCGGTGCCCATAAATATGGATACGGCTATTATCAGGAGGCTGAGATCAACAGCAAGTGGACTCAACTATTTAACACCTAGTGTTCGGCTGGTTCAGAAAAACAAAATTTCGCAAACCAGATCTCGGTACAGATCTGCACTCGCACTTGTTGCCAGGATTGGATGACGGTGTCCGCTCCCTCGAGCAGTCTGCAGAAATTATTCTCCGGATGAAACAACTGGGGTACACCAAGATCATCACGACACCCCACGTGATGAGCGATTCATACAGGAACACCTCAGAAATGATACTTGCTGCACGAGACGCCGTGATCCGGTATCTTCACGAGCAGCACATCGACATCGCGTTTGAAGCAGCTGCGGAATACTATCTCGACGAAGATTTGTTCAGCAAGCTCGAAAACAATGAACCTCTGCTCACGTTCGGGCGGAATTACTTATTGTTCGAAACAAATTTTCTGATTGAGCCGCTTAATTTGAAGGAGTTTATTTTTCTGGCAACAACGCGGGGATACAAGCCTGTTCTCGCCCATCCCGAGCGCTACCTTTACCTTCAGCAAAACCTCGGGAAAGCTGAAGACATTCTTAACCGGGGAGTTTTGTTCCAGGCGAACATAAGTTCCTATACGGGATACTATTCAAAACAGGTACAGCAGACCGTAAACCGGCTTACGGAAAAAAGGATGATACACATGGTGGGAACGGATTGCCATCACATCCAGCATATTAATTTGGTGGAGTCTGCGATGTCATTTAAGTACTTCCAAAAAGCTCTATCTTTACCGCTGCTGAACAAGACCTTATAGCTTCTTATACGCGTAAGGCACAGCTTAACGAATCAATCAGATCATGGTCGCAGTTACGGGTGCAAACGGATTACTTGGGAGCTTTATCATCCGCACGCTGCACGAACGCGGTATTCCGTGTGTAGCATTCAAACGCGAAAGTAGCGACACGTCACTGCTGGCAGATCTTGGTGAGAAGGTGACATGGAGAACCGCCAACTTACTCGATGCAGTCGGGCTTGAAGAAGCGCTCCATGATGTAACTGCAGTTATTCATGCAGCTGCTATTGTGTCGTTTAATCCGCGCAAAGCCCGCGATGTAATTGAAAACAATGTACAATCAACGCACAACCTGGTGAACGAATGTCTCGCACGGGAAATAAAGACGTTTATTCACGTAAGCTCCGTTGCCGCACTTGGTCGTCAGCGTAATCAGCGTTTTGTAGATGAGACTAACCAGTGGGTTGATAACCCGATGAACACAGCTTACGCGAGGTCGAAATATCTTTCAGAACTGGAAGTGTTTCGCGCTCAGGAAGAGGGTATGCGGGTTGCCATTGTGAACCCTTCTGTAATCCTCGCCCCCGGCGACTGGAACCGAAGCAGCGGCAGAGTTTTTCGATATGTCTGGGAAGAAAAGAAGTTTTATTCTGACGCATATGTGAATTATGTAGACGTGCGCGATGTTGCTGACATAACGATTAGGCTATTGAACAGCAACATTGGCGGCGAGCGTTTTATTCTTAGTGCAGGAAGCATTCATATACGTGAACTTTTTTCGAAGATCGCTGAACGTTTCAGGAAACGTGCTCCCGAAACAAGGTTGAGTCCGTTCTTATTGGGAATGCTTGCCCGTCTCGAGAGTGTCCGTTCGCGGTTTACCGGAAAGGAGCCACTTATCACAAGGGAGACAGCACGCCTGGCGGGGACGGAATTTGTTTACGGCAATGCTAAAATCAAAAATGCCTTATCCGTTGAATTTCAACCGATTGATGAAACATTGGACTGGTGCTGTCAATACTATCTTTCCAGAAACGGCTTCAAAAATTGAATTGAAAGGTTATGTTTACACATCAAAATCGAGTATTTTAGAAAAACCTTTTGTGCATGTCCAAAGAATATAGAAAACGCGAAGAAGGGAACGAACTGATCAAACGCTTTGAGGACCACCTTCGGAAAAAAAGAGCAGCCTTCTTCGATCTTGATGCATATGAACAAATAATCGACTATTACTTATTCAGGACTAAATTTAACAAGGCGCTTCAGGCCGTTAATCAGGCGATCAGCCAATATCCTTTCTCGACAGAGCTGATTACTGTAAAGGCACAGATCCTGACTAACCTTGAAGAATTTGATCAGGCGCTCGCACTTCTCGACCAGGCAAACGCACTTCAACCGAAC
>JAEZDW010000347.1 GCA_023417955.1 Bacteroidota bacterium | reverse complement strand
ATTTCGAACAACGCGGGTAAACCTTCAAAAAACTTATCAGCGATCACATCCTGATCTTCGGTACCTCTGTTTCGATTGAATTGAAGGATTTTTTTCAAACGATCACGAAGTCCGACCAGGTGTCGTTCGAAGTCCGCCTCGTTTGCAAATGTGAGTTGAGTAAAATCGGCGAAAAGACTTCCCAGCAAATCCACAAAGAATTCGGACACCTCGGAAGGTGCCGGACATGTTGGGCATGCCTGATGTGACTGATAAATCTTCCGAATGAAAGCCTGATCCATTGTCGCTAAATAAGGGTTTAAACCGAGCAGGTCAACACAATTAACAAATTCCGGTCTAAAATAGTGACGTGACGATCGCAAAAATGCTGTTAAATACATGTTAATCGCGTCGTGAGGGCAATGGACGCCGTTTACTACCCCGATGCAGGGGATAAAAAAAGCCCCGGCTTCCCGGGGCTGTTGTTCGTATCCCAGACTGGGTATCACTTTGCAAAAACCAGTCGGATTTCATCAGAATGACTCAGGTTGTGATTGTCGGTGACCGTAAGCCTCCACACGTACGTACCTGCAGCCATGTTGGTCATTTCAAGATTCGATGAGTCCAATCCCTTGACGGTAGCAGACGGACCAGACACTTTCGTCCATTTATATTTTACCACTGTACCATCGCTGTCTGAACCCTTGCCAACTATAATGTAACGTGACGTATAGGGTTTATTGACGTCATTACCGGCCCATGCCTTTGGTGGATGGTTGAACGTGATCTTTACATCATCATGGCTCGTTGCGCCGTTGTTATCAGTAACGGTCAAACGGAACACGCGTGTGCCGGATGACGGCGAATTAACACGGAGGTTCGGGCTGCTTGTATTCGCCAGACTGGTGTGCGGTCCGGAAATCTGCGTCCACTTATACGAGCTGATGGTACCATCCCCATCACGCGCAGAACCACTCACTGTGTACGCCGATACAGGCAACTTAACTACCCGGTCACCACCTGCGTTAACCACCGGAATCTGATTACCGGTTTTTCCCGTGCCTGCCTTAACATAGAGGGCCATGTCGTCGAACTTTGTAGCTCCCTTGTTATCTTTTACAGTCAGTCTGAACACATAAGTTCCCTCTTCTAAATTAGAAACGTTCAAATTCGGGGTTGAAGCTCCGCTCAATGTTGCCCGACCCCCGGAACGTTTTGTCCATGCATAGGAAGCTATTGACCCGTCTTTGTCGGAGCCACTGCCGCGAATTGTTACTGCGTTGGTTGGAAGGTTAATAGTCACATTCGGGCCGGCGTTCGCGACCGGAGCCTGGTTTGAACCGGCTTTCACTGACAGCATCATTTCATCAAACTTCGTTGCTCCTTTATTGTCCTTCACAGTAAGGCGAAAAACATATGTTCCTTCCACCAATCCGGAAACGGTAAGCTTTGAAGAATTTGCGCCGCTAAGAGTTGCCGCGCCGCCCGACCGTTTGGTCCACGCATACGAAGCAATCGAACCATCCGGGTCGCTGGCGGTACCGGTGATTGTCGCCGAATTAGTGGGAAGTGTGATTGTCAGATTGGATCCTGCATTCACCTGCGGTGCCTGGTTGGTAGTAGTCTTGTCACCGGAGGAACCACTGACAGTGACACGCATATAGTCAGAATCTGTATCACCGTCATCGTCAGTTACCTGTAAGCGGAAGTAGTATGTTCCTGCAGACAAACCGGATATCGTCGCCTTGGCAGAATTTGCGTTGGCAATCGAAGCAGATGGTCCGCTGATTTTTGTCCATTTATACGAGACAATAGAACCATCGCTGTCGCTTCCCGAGCCGGTAACGGTGACGTTGGTACCTGCAGTGACGGATTTGTCCGCACCCGCGTTCGCAGTCGGTATATTGTTTGATCCGTTGCGCTTGTTGACCTGATTCATCATCCATTCGTACACGTTGGGTGAATGATACGCATGGTCCGTTGCGTACGCGCGATTCCATGAATCGTGTTTCACGCCTGGATAGATCGTTAACTTCGCGCGCGGGGTGGGTGTAGGCGACGCGCCGTTTATGGCGTTTACCATGTTTGTAGTCTTCTTGTAAGAAACCGTGTTATCGGCATCGCCATGAAAAGCCCAGACCGGCAGATTCTCACGGGCGATGTTCGGCGCCTTAGCCGGCGCATTGTATGCACCACATACCGGTGAAAGGCTCGCAAAAAGTTCTGGTGACTCCTGCGCGATCGTCCATGCACCACCGCCTCCGAGACTAAGCCCCGTGATATGAATTTGTTTTTCGTCGATTCGCAGATACGTTTTGACGTAGTCGATTACCTCGCGCACATACGAAGTTGGCCAGTTGCCAATCCCTGTCTTTAACTGAGGGCTGATCAAAATAAAAGGAAAATGCTTTCCATCTTTAACGGCCCGTGGCGGGCCGAGCTTTGCCACTGCAGACATTGCCGCCTCCAGTGTAGCTTTGTTTGTGGAATTCGGACCACGCTCCCCTATACCGTGAAGGAAAATCACTACCGGATATTTGTTCGAGTTATTGGCATAATCTTTTGGAAGATACTGGTAGAAAGCAATAACGGACTTGCTAGTGGTTTTGAAAGTGTTCTGCGCCATGAGGGTGGCGCCAGACACCAGGAGGAGTGCAATCAGAAATGAGGTCTTAAATTGGTGTATTCTCATGTCATGCTTTTTTTGAGACAGTACATGTCCATGTGCAGGGGTAGTCTCCCTGCTCACTGTCTGGATGAAAAAATGATTTGAAAAGAAACTATACGACAGACTTAAAGCGCTTCACTACACCATGGCGGGTTCGTTATTCTTGTTTTTGAGTTTCTGAAAAATTTCCTGCGAACAAAATAATTGAAGATCCCGGTTGCGAAACGGGATCTACAGAGCGATGCTCTATTGCGTTGCAAAGTAATCAAGATTTTCCGGGGTGAAAGGGTTCCTTTCCTGCGTTTAGACGAGCCGTTGTATGTCGGGATAAACTGTAAATATTCCGGATTGCCGTTCCTGAGAATTACAACTAAGCGATCGTGTTGATTGTGTATGTCGAGTTACTTACCACAAACGTATCTCCTGATTTCTTTCCATTTATCGATTTGGCAACAGGTGAAGCTCCTGAAATACAAAATACACGCACATTTTGATGGTTGATTTCACCACGGTGAACTGCGATGTAGATCATTCCAAACGTACTCTCGACCAATGCACCCGGCGCACCAATTGCATTCCGCCTGTCATTTCCATAGGATGAAATTGTTACAAGCGCTTTCTCCTTCTCAGCAAGCTGCTGACCGATCTTTTCGATTTCAAGATGCGCCATCGCGCGGGCTGTTTCATACTTGTCGCCAGCACTGCTTTTAGTTTCATTCCCCGCAGCGGACCTTAATTCACCGATCAGGTTTTGTAGTTCCGTGATATCCTGTTTGAAGAGATCAGTAAGATGTTGATGGAGACTCTTTTTAAACGTGAATAATTCGTCGGCGTGCATACGCCAACATAGGAAAAAAACAATTCAGATAACTAACGTCTGAAAATCTTTCTAATAATAATTGCTATCAGGACGACGACAAAAATGACTATGAACATTCCCACATAGACACCCGCACCGAAGATATCACCGATAACTTCGCAGCCAGACAGGCTCACGGCCAGGACGAACAGCAACAGATAATTGAATTGCTTCATTTTATTTTTTGCCATTATCGGATAAAAAAAGAGGCCATGGCGGCCTCTGATTGAAATTTGACGCGTCAGGTTTATTGAGGCTGCACCATAATCTTACCCGCCCTGATCCGCTTGCCTTCGGCGAGAATGTGGTAGATGTATAGTCCCGGATTGGCAAATACGCGGTCAAAGGCTTCCCTATCCCATTTTCCCTTGAAAATCAGTTCACCCCTGTCATTGAAAACGGCAACGCCGAACTGTTCTGGCGTTGGAATCCGGCCGGCGGTGAGATCAATGTTCGTAAATGGATCTTCGTCCGGGTCAAGCACCTCCGGATCTTCAACAATGGGGCTATTCACATCGATTTCGGAAGGCGGTTCAACGATCACTGTTACCCGATCTGTGGCGGTGCGTCCTGTGTTGTCTCTCACAACGAGTTCAAATACGACAATACCCGGAACAAGATCCTTTATTGTAGGATTTGATTCGTATGCATTCTCGATTATAACCGGTGCACCAGCGACCTGCACCCACGAGAATGAGACAATGTCACCAAAGTCGCTGCTTGCCGAACCGTTGAGTTCTACTTCAGAGGCATCACTCGGGACTGTTACGTCACCACCACCATCAGCGATAATCGTTTTGTTCTGGCTCTCGTCGGTACCTTCAGTATCACCTTTGTCCGGCTGCTCTGTTTTACTCTCCTCATTCTTGTTGTCGTCGGTGTCTTTAGCCGGCTTCACGACAACTGTTACTTCATCAAAAGAAGTGAGGCCTTGCTCACACGTTGCGGTGAGGCGGAAAATATATTTACCCTCCCGAAGGTTGCTGACTTTCACCACAGGGGAATTGCGATTACTAAAGGTGACTGACCCGCCCGAATGCTTGCTCCAAGACAATGACGTTATCGATCTACCGTCTGCACTGACTGTGCCGTTGAGTACAACCACATCATGCGGAAGCGTAATCGACTTGTCTTTGCCTGCATCCACCAGCGGCGCCTCGAACTCTTGTTCGCCAACTTTCAGCAGCACTTCATCAGAGGCCGATGCTCCCCTGTCGTCTTTGACCGTCAGCCGAAAAACGTAGCTGCCTTTTGCAAAATCACTTACAGTAAGGCTGGACTGATTCATCCCGGAAAGGGATACTTTACTACCTGAAACCTGTGTCCAGGAGTAAGAAACTATTTTTCCGTCTTCATCAGATCCAGAACCTTTTACTACCACCTGCCTGACGTCGGCAGTAGTTACAATATCCTTTCCGGCGTTTGCCACTGGGGGTTTATTGGCCGGAGGACTTACTACAACCTGAACCTCATCAGATGCAGATAAGCCCTTGTCGCTCTTAACTTCAAGTCGAAAAACGTAAGTACCTTCTCTGAGATCTTTAACTTCGGGTTTGGGAACCGAGGTATCAATAATTACCGCGTTTCCTCCGGAAACTTTGGACCATTGGTAACTGGTTATCGATCCTGATTCAACAGTACCCGAACCGTTAAGCGTGACAGCCGTTCGCGGAAGGTATATAGTCTGATCCTTCCCGGCATCAGCAATTGGAGGTTTCTCGTTTTCGTTCACGACAACCATTACATCGTCGGATGCCGTTGCTCCCTTGTCATCCGTTACCGTCAGCCGGAAAGTATACTTGCCGACTTTGAATCCGGAAATCGTCAGGTCCTTTGTTTCGGCGTTTTTCAATGTTATGGCTCCGCCAGAAATTTTTGTCCAGCGATACGAAACGACTGAGCCGTCGGCGTCAGTTGCATTTCCGTTTAAAACAATGGAGGTTGCCGAAGATTTGACTGAGCGATCACTGCCCGCATCTGCAACGGGGGGGCTGTTACGATCTTCTTCTACAACGGTGACCACTACATCGTCACTGGCGCCTGCGCCGCGATCACTTTCTGCATAAAGGCGGAACTTATATTGCCCTTGCTTCAAAGCTTGCACGTGCAATTCCCTGGAGTTTTCACCAGAAAGCGTTACGTCCGTTCCTTCAACCTTTGACCATTTGTACTTGTTGATCTTTCCATTTTCAACCGTCGCATTACCTGTGAGTTTCACGGAT
>JAEZDW010000229.1 GCA_023417955.1 Bacteroidota bacterium | reverse complement strand
CATTATCACTAACCTTTCTGCTGACTACAAATTAGGGGGTGGTTTAACTGCGAAGGCAACCTACGGTCTCGACTGGTCGATTGGAGAGAGAGTTACGCTGCTATCAGGTGACGCGATCAACGGTGGTGATGGTGTTGCGGGTTATGGCTTGGGCCAGATAAATGAGAACCGCACAACAAGCAACTTGCTTGAACTCACATTAAACTACAACAAGGCGAAAGATAATCTTGTAATCGACGTTGTCGGCGGTTACTCGATTCAAAGCTTCCGAAACAAATACCACTGGTCTACAGCGAGAGGTTTTGCGAATTATTCGGACTTCGGCGCGATGGAATCTCAACTAAGGCAGTCATTTGACGCAGGTGATGCAGCGGCTTCTGCGCTTTACCCCGATTATAACAATTGGGGAGTATCAATCGATTTGCGCGACGGCATGGAGCCATCAGGAGGATTTGTGAGCGGGCTGAATTTAGGCGAAGGTACTCTTCAGCAGAGTTATTTTGCACGGCCTTCCGGCGTAACCGTTGACGGAATCATAGCCAACTTTTATGACAACACAGATTATCTGCAGTCGTATTTTGCTCGTGGTAATTTTACCTTCTCAGATAAATACATTCTTACTGCGACGCTGCGTATTGACGGCTCGTCAAAATTCGGTAGCGATAACAGGTATGGCGTATTCCCTTCAGGAGCGTTTGCATGGAGGCTTGATGAAGAGGATTTTATGCCCGATGCATTTAATACGTTCAAATTACGTGTTGGCTATGGCGTAGTGGGTAACCAAAGCGGTTTGGGATATGGGGAGTTTATCCGTCGTGAGCGTTATGGCGACGCCGGACTCGGATCAGCCAGACAGATAACTGTGCCTGCGGCGGCAACCCAGGGTTCCGTGAACCCCGGGCTGAAATGGGAATCCACTTCACAAGCTGCCTTCGGTATTGATTTTGGTCTTCTCGATGATCGACTGAGCGGTAGCATTGACTATTATGTGAAGAACACGACAGACCTTCTGCTAAGACGCAATGCGGCACAGCCTGCGGTAGCCAATCAGATTTTCGACAACCTCGATGCGACAGTTGTAAACAAGGGGTGGGAACTGGCGCTTTCGTATGTCGCTGTTGAAAACAGCGACGTGATGTTCGGTATTAGCGGTAACGTTTCTCACAATAAGAACGAACTCAAGGATTTCTCAGGGGTTCTGGATGCCGGAACGATCTACGGCCAGGGTCTTACTGGTGCCTATGCACAACGTCTTGCCGGGGGGTATCCTCTGTTCTCCTATCACCTTCGCGAGTTTGAAGGTTTTGATGAAAATGGCCAGCCCATAGGCGACAATCAAATTTTTGTTGGCAAAACTGCATTACCTACATGGAACATGGGACTGTCGCTGAATGCGCGTTACAAAAACTTTGATTTCGCGATGTATTTTTCAGGCCAGTTCGGTCATTACATTTACAATAACACACGGAATGCCTTCTTCACTGCCGGATCTATCAACAACGCACGTAACGTCACCAGGGATGTCTTGACGAGCGGTGAATCCGGCGCGGCTGAAGCAGCAGTGTCAACGCGATTCCTTGAGAAAGGCGACTTCTTCAGAGCTCAGACTGTCACGCTGGGCTACAACATGCCGTTTGAATCCGGCAGTTTTATCAAGCGTCTTAGGTTATATGTAAATGCCCAGAACCTTTTCGTCATAACGGATTACAGTGGCTTAGATCCTGAGGTGAGTACAAGTCCGGCTGATTACAGCCTGCTTAACGGCCTTCCAACGGCTGGTATTGACTATGGTGCGTATCCACGGCCTCGCACTTTTACTATCGGATTGAATGCTTCATTCTAAGTGACGGTTCAAAAAAAATTTACAGAAATGATTAATAATTTGAAAAATATGAGATTCAAATTTTCCGCTCTTGCAATCGGAGCTGTTCTTGGCGCGTGTAGCCTGGATATTGAGGAGACCGATTCCTTGATTACGGAAGGTGAGTCTGCGGTTTTTAATGGGGTGGAGAACCCCGCGTCTTCGGTGGATGCGCTGTATAACAACCTTACAGGACAAATGGGTTCACAGGAGGAATTGTATGCTCTTTCCGAGGTAACAACTGATGAACAGGTGGTGCCGACTCGTGGTACTGACTGGGGTGACAATGGTGTTTGGCGAACGTTGCATGCACATACATGGGGCCCTACACACAGAGATGTAATCAGTGTGTGGAACAATAAAAACGGCGCTGTTTTGCGAGCCACAGAAATTATCGATCCGTTGAGCAATGCGACTCCGGAACAAGTCGCTCACGCCAAGTTCATGAGAGCATATAACATGTGGATTGTGATGGATTGTTTTGGCCAGGTTCCGTTCAGAAATCCAACCGATGGCCCGGAAGTTATTCCCGAGGTAATGACGAGGACCGAGGCTTACAATTTTATCGTCCAGGATCTGGAAGATGCGATTGCCGGACTGCCTGCCAGCAACCCGGGAGCTGCGAACAAAACAAGAGCCGTTAAGGCAACAGCGAAATTTCTCCTCGCAAAAGTTAAGCTCAATGCAGCAGTTTACAATGGGACATATGCCGAGGGAGAGTTGCAGAAGGTTATTGACCTTGTTGACGAAATAGAAGCCGATGGATACAGCCTTGAATCCGACTACTTCGATCTTTTTGTCGGTCCTTCTTTCACGAACAATGAAGTGATCTGGGCCGTATCTGCAGACGTCGGGTCAAAAATGTGGAACAGCCTTCATTATAATCAAGGCGAACGAATCCCCAACGTAGTCGATGGAGCAACTAATGCCGGAGGGGGCTGGAACGGGTTTACAACACTTTCTGAGTTTTACGACAAGTTCGAAGGACCCTCCGAGACTAATTCTGTCGGCAGTGGCCAGGAAGAACGTCGTGGCTATACGCAAACACTTGCATCGACAAATGAGGAAAATGAAGGTTTTGGTTATGGTTTCCAGGTCGGGCAAATGTATGGCTGGATTGATGGCGCTGCCGTTCCCCTGACGAACAGAACCGGGGCGCCGTTGGTATTCACTAAGGAACTGCCAGGTTTGGTTGGTAATAACGAAGTTACCGGTATCAGACTTTTGAAATACTCGCCGGCGAATGGAAGTTTTACGTCAGGAACCGTTATTTTCCGTTTTGCAGATGCGCACTTGATGAGAGCAGAAGCAATGCTTCGCCTCGGTGACGCACCCGGAGCTCTCGCCGAAGTGAACGAGCTCAGAGCCATGCGTGACAACACTCCTCCGCTTGGAACGCTCACTGAAGAAGCCCTGTTAGATGAGCGCGGAAGAGAATTGTATCTGGAGTTTGTCCGAAGAAATGACATGATTCGTTTTGGCAAATTCAAGGATGCGTGGGAGTTCAAAGAAGCGGGGGATGGGCACACTGATCTGTTCCCGATTCCGTCGAGCGCTCTCTTGTCGAATCCGAATCTTGTTCAGAACCCGGGTTACTAATCGTATTTCTCAATCAGAAAAAGAGGGCGTCCTGCCCTCTTTTTTTTGGTTGACGAGAAATAAGTTAACCGGCGATCACCCTCAATTATTGGTTGAAAAGTTACTGACGCACTTAATATATTTGTTCGGCGACGAATTCAATTTATCGGCTATCTTTGATCACGGTAGAGAACTAGCGGAATGAATTTGTTTGAAGAAAAACTTTGTACCGGCAGGCTGGGAATGCAACAACACCAGCGAATCGTCATGAAGATAATCCCTCTTTTTTTGCTGCTTGTGTTTATCTCAATTGCGTGTGAGCATCGTGAGGAACCGCAGGTACCCCAAAACGCGATGTTCAAAAAAATGTCATCCGCTGAAACCGGTATAGACTTCGTTAATGCAATTGAAAATCAGCGGAACTTTAACATTTTCAAATACCGGAATTTCTACAATGGCGGTGGCGTGGCGATCGGTGATATCAACAATGATGGACTGCCAGATATATTTTTCTCAGCAAACATGAAAAAGAACCGCCTGTTCCTGAATAAAGGCGACCTTAAGTTTGAAGATATTACTGATCGCGCCGGTGTAGGAGGATACAAACCTTGGTCCACCGGCGTTGTGATGGTAGATATTAACAATGACGGCCTTCTTGATATTTACGTCAGTAACGCAGGCAACATGGAGGGAAACAATCATGACAATGATCTCTACATCAACAATGGTGACCTGACTTTCACCGAAAGAGCCGAGGAATATAATCTTGCCAAAAGCGGGTTTTCCACTCATGCGACATTTTTTGATTACGATAAGGACGGTGATCTGGATGCCTACCTGCTAAACAATAGTAACATTCCTGTCAGCAGCCTTGGCTACGCCGGTGACAGGGAAAAGCGTGCCAGCGACTGGGAAAATGTACCTGAGATATTTCGCGGCGTCGGAGACGTTTTGCTGCGTAATGACAACGGAAGGTTTGTCGATGTAAGTGAAGAAGCGGGTATCTACGGAAGCCTCATCGGCTTCGGGTTGGGTGTCATGGTTTGTGACGTCAATGACGATACTTACCCGGACATTTATGTGACAAATGATTTTTACGAACGCGATTATCTATACATAAACCAACAGGATGGTACGTTCTCGGAAGAGATTAAGAACTGGACGTCGCACCTTTGTCTTTCCGCTATGGGCGTAGACATTGCTGATATCAACAACGACGGACTGGTTGATATCTTCATCACTGATATGATGCCTGAAGAAGAGCAGCGTGTAAAAAGCGTGATGGAGTTCGAGGGGTATGATATTTTTAAATTAAAACAAAGCAGGGATTTTTATCAACAGTATATACAAAATACGTTGCAGTTGAACAACGGCAACGGTTCCTTTTCTGAAATTGCCTATTACAGCGGCGTTGCCCGAACGGACTGGAGTTGGGCGGGTCTTATTTTTGATATGGATAACGATGGCAATAAGGACATTTATGTTACAAACGGGATAATTCACGATCTCACTGATATTGATTTCGTTTCTTTCTTCGCTAACGAGGTTATTCAGAACATCGTGCTAACCGGAGAAAAGACCGATGTCAATCAGATCATTTCAAAGATGCCATCGACTCCCTTGTCAAATTATGCGTACCGCAATAATGGCAATCTTACTTTTTCGAATGTCGCTAAGGAATGGGGACTCGATATTCCGAGCTTTTCGAATGGCTGCGCTTACGGAGATCTGGACAATGATGGTGACCTCGATCTGGTAGTGAATAACGTGAACATGGAGGCATTCATTTTCAGGAATGAAGCGAGTCAAAAATCTGGAAACAATTTCATTCAATTTGAACTAAAGGGCGAGGACAGAAATCGATATGCAATAGGGAGTAAGGTCCAGTGTTTTTTGGGTGACAAGATATTTGTTCAGGAACAGACGCCGTCGAGAGGGTTTCAGTCGTCGGTTGATTATATACTTACTTTTGGCCTTGGTAAGCATTCAAGGGTGGATTCAGTACACGTGCTCTGGCCCGATGGCCGCGAAACAATCCTGAACAACGTCGAATCAAATCAGCGGATTCGTTTATCTCAGTCAGATGCCGTTAGTTCCGAGAAAAGGAAATCACCACGGAAACCAGCTCCGTTTTTGCAGGAATTGAAAAATGAAGCGTTGAGACCCGTTGTAGAAAATAGTTTTAATGACTTCGACCAGGAGGGGTTGATCAATCAATTCTTATCGAGAGAAGGCCCGGCAGTTGCTGTAGCCGATGTCGACAATGACGGCAATGAAGATATTTTCATTGGCGGGCCTAAAGGACAATCTGGTGTAATCTATCGTCACCGTGCAAATGGTGTTCTCGATTCGATTTCAAATGACTCATTTTATGCAGATAAGGATTTTGAAGATACTGCAGCTATCTTTTTGGACGTCGACGGTGATGGTGATATGGATCTTGCTGTTGGTTCCGGTGGGAATAATGCGGATGAAAAGAATAATTATCTGACAAGAATATATCTCAATGATGGGAAAGGCGGTTTTACGCGCAGCCCCGAAAAGATCCCGTTTGCCAAAACGAATATCTCCGTTCTTGCGGCATGTGACTTTGACAATGATGGCGATGTCGACATTTTTGTCGGTTCTCGCAGCGTTCCCGGAGTTTTTGGTATTGACCCTCCACATTTACTGTTGATCAATAATGGTAACGGTACTTTTACAGACGGAACGGAGCGGTACGCCTATGACATCAAGAATGCAGGCATGATCACGGACGCAAAGTGGTCAGACATGAATGGTGATGGGCGTCCTGACCTTGTTACTGTTTCTGACTGGGGTTCTCCAGCAATTTTTCTGAATTCCGGAAGGAGATTGAGTCATTGGCAGACGAGTCTGGATTCACTTCATGGCTGGTGGAAATCTGTCGAAATCGCCGACCTCGATGACGATGGTGACCTTGATTTGGTTATTGGAAATTCAGGGTTGAATCTCCCGTATGTAGCAAGTGTTGACAAGCCGATGAAATTGTGGGTAAATGACTTTGACAAGAACGGTACTATTGAACAGATAATCACCTGCCGGGTTAACGATGGCGACTATCCGATTCACATGAAGAAGGAACTCACATCACAAATACCTCAGTTAAAAAAACAAAATCTGAAAGCTTCCGAGTATGCCAGGCGTACGATTGATGAAATCTTTCCAAAGCAGGTGTCGGAGGAGACTATCTTAAGGACGTCGTCACACGCTGAGACCATCATCGCAGTTAACGATGGTTCAGGCAAGTTCACAAAAGTTAGCCTACCGGAGCGCGTTCAATGGTCCAGTGTTTATGCGATCGCATGCGGTGACTTTAATAAGGACGGGAAAGCTGACATTGTACTTGGAGGCAATAACTACGAAATGAAACCTCAGTTTTCGAGACAGGATGCGAGTTTCGGTCACATCCTTACGAACGGCGGAAACCTTGATTTTTCATGGTCTGACTTCACAACGTCAGGACTTTTCATTCGTGGAGAGATCAGGCACCTGAGAATGTTTTCTGACCGCAAAGGTCAACGTTATCTGATTGCTGCAATTAGGGACGGCAAGCCCAGGATCTTTAGGTTGAGCTACTAAATCACATGACGTTGAGGTTTAAGCATTTTATCATATTGACGATACTATCCACCTGTGGACTAATCGGGTGCAAAAAGAACACGAGATTGTTTCGTCCCCTGGACTTGAATGCCGCCGGGATTGATTTCGTCAATACACTAAGTCCCTCAGAAGATTTTAACATAATTGATTACCTGTATTTCTACAACGGCGGTGGTGTAGCGGTCGGTGATATCAACAACGACGGCCTGCCTGATTTATTCTTCTCAGGCAATCAGGTCAAAAACCGTCTTTATCTAAATAAGGGTAGCCTTCAATTTGAAGACATCACAACATCAGCCGGAGTAGAAGGAAGAAGCACATGGAATACCGGGAGCGTAATGGCTGACATAAATGGCGATGGTTTGCTTGACATTTACGTTTGTGCCGTTGTCGGCGTCAAGCATCTGACGGGTCACAATGAACTTTATATCAATAATGGTGATCTTACGTTCACGGAAAGCGCCACGGAGTACGGGCTCGACTTTGATTCATATAGCTCATCCGTTGCATTTCTGGACTATGATCAGGATGGGGACCTCGATATCTATCTGGTCAATCACGCACTTCATACACCAAAATCCTTCGGTCACTCCTCGGCAAGATCGGTGAGGTCTTTCGAGTCTGGTGATAAACTTCTGCGTAACGACAATGGGAAATTTACAGACGTCAGTGAAGAAGCCGGTATCTACGGTGGTATAATCGGATACGGACTCGGTATCGCGGTCTCAGATTTCAATAATGATGGTTACCCCGATCTTTATGTTGGGAATGACTTTCACGAAGATGACTATTTCTACCTGAACAACAGAGATGGAACATTTACGGAATGCGGTAAGAAGGCTTTTACATTTACCAGCCGATTCTCAATGGGAAATGACGTTGCCGATATCAATCACGACGGGTTCCCTGACTTATTGACCCTTGATATGCTTGCAGAGGATGAGACTGTTTTAAAACGGTCTGAGGGCGAAGAGAACATCAACATTCAAAAGATGCGCACCGGGGAATATGGCTATGGTTATCAGTATCAGCGCAATATGCTGCACATTAATCAGGGTGATGGTACATTCATGGAAACTGCACTATTAAGCGGTGTGGCGGCGACGGATTGGAGCTGGAGTGCAATTTTCGCAGACTTCGACCATGATGGTCATCAGGATCTATTTGTTTCAAACGGGATACCACGGAGGCCTAATGACCTTGATTACATCAAGTACGTGTCGAATGAGCGAATTGTTAATACAATTTCTTCCACGAAACTGGTCGATCAGCAGGCGTTGTCGCTCATGCCCTCAGGAACCGTGCAAAATTATGTTTTCAAAGGAGATGGCAATCTTTCATTTCACAATATGTCCGGTGAGTGGCTTCCTGCCGAACAAACGTGCTCCACAGCAAGTGCGGTCGCTGACCTTGACAATGACGGTGACCTCGATATCATCATTAATAATGTGGACGCTTCACCCACGGTTCTGATCAATGAAACCAACTCGACGTCGAATTTTATTAAGGTACGTTTAAAATATCGCAGGCCTAATGAGTTTGGAATAGGGGCTCGCGTCTATTGCTACTATAGTGGTGGAACGATGCAAATGAAGGAAATGTATACTGTGCGGGGCTTCCAGGCATCTTCTGAACCAATGATCCACTTCGGTTTCGGCAGATCAGATAAGGCAGACTCAATCGCTGTAGTTTGGCCTGACCAACGGCGACAGGTGTTGCGAGGCCCTGAAATCAACCGGGAAATCACAGTCACATACCAGGCCGACGCCGACATAGCGGGAGATTATTCCAGCGTTGGTGAGAAGCACCTGTTTCAATCGACGGGCGATTCAATACTTAATTTTGTTCATCGCGAAGACCGGTACACGGACTTCGACAGGTTGAAGCTACTTCCTTATCAGCAATCGGATCGCGGACCAGCGACTGCCGTTGGCGACTTGAACGGCGATGGATTGGAGGATATTTATTTCGGCGGGTCAAAACACATTCCGGGTCAGTTGTTTCTTCAATCCAAAGGCCGGTTAGTCAATGAGAGGTCGGCCGTATTTCTTAACGACTCACTTTCCGAGGTTGTGGCCGCTGTTATCGCGGACTTTAATCTGGACGGAAAAGCCGACATTTTTGTAGGAACCGGTGGTGCAGACTTTTACAACAAGGCCGAGCCCTTGCTGGATAAAGTTTATATCTCTTCGGCAGATACGTTTTTAGTCGAAAAAATCTCCAGCTATTTCGAAAATGCGTCCTGCGTAAAACATTTCGATTTTGATAATGACGGTGACCTGGATCTGTTTATAGGTAACGAATCCGTCTCCAACGACTTCGGGAAAATCCCCCGGTCGTGTCTCCTTCGAAATGACAATGGAAAGTTCATCCCAATTCAACAATCGGTTTTCGACAATCTTGGAATGGTCACTGATGCATTATGGGATGATTTCAATGACGACGGACAGATTGACCTTGTCGTCGTCGGTGAGTGGATGGAACCGACATTTCTTAAAAATAAGAACGGTGTATTCGAGCGAGTGGAAATGCTAACGGGGCCCTTGGGTGGACTTTGGCAATCGATCTCTGTTTTCGATGTAAATCGGGATGGAAAGAAGGACTATGTCTTAGGTAACTGGGGCATGAATTCGAAGTTTGTCGCTTCTCGCAAATCCCCGATGCTAATGTACTACGGAGATATTGACAACAATGGTAAATCCGAAACAATTATTGCTATCGCAAAACAAGGCAAATATTATCCTATTGACGGCCTCGACGTCCTTGGAACTCAACTACCCGGATTAAGAAAGAAATTCAATTCGTACAATTTGTTTGCAGGAAAGACGATAGATGAAATTTTTTCGAAACAGGAACTAGCCGGGACGGTGAAATTTCAAGTGCATGAACTTGCCTCCGGCTACCTTGAGAACAGGAACGGAAAGTTTGAATTCGTCACGCTTCCTTATTGGATTCAAACCGCTCCGGTCATGGCGCAGGTGAAGTATGATTTCGACAACGACGGTCAGGAAGATGTTCTTCTCGCAGGCAACTATTTTGGTGTCCAGCCTTTTTACGGCAGGTATGGCTCATTCGGTGGTGCACTCCTAACCGGCAGTGGTCAGTTTATTGAAGGAAGGCATGCTGGTCTTAATCTGATAAACCGGTCAGTACGAAATTTGAACATTATCAATATAGATGGAGTGGCGCACCTCGTTGTAACCATAAATGATGGAGCAGCACAAATATATCGCCTCACCAAACAGTGAAAAAGAAAAAGTATTTGATTGCTATTTTGGCGCTGGTTGCCGTTCTATTGCTCGCTTATTTTGCTGCAGTCCCTTATTCTTTTTCGGTTTCAATGAAGTTGAATACCCATCCCGGGGATGTAATTGAAACGCTTAGGATATGGTCACGATCCCTGAAGGGCTCGCGTATTTCGGAGGTAGATTCATTTAATTCTGTGCTGCAACATCTCGAAGTTGGCGGCAGGCAATACACATATCTTTGGAAGTTTTCGCGCCCCGACGATTCAACCACCCGAGTCACAGTCAGAATGTCGGAGCCGGGTCATGACCTGCTTAATAAGCTGCTCGTGCCTTTTGGCGTTCCATCAATTGAAGAAGAGGGTACCCGCCTTATGCATGAATTTCATAAAGCGATTACCAGTCATCTCGAGATTACCAGAGTGAAAATAATTGGTGAGGCCGTTTTAAGCGAAGCATTTTGTGTTTGCCGTCGCCTTAGTACTGAGCAGATCGGGAAAGCGAACGGTATGATGAAAGACTTTCTGCCGCTTAGCGTTTTCGTTAGTGACAATAACCTTGTTCCCGACGGGCCACCATCGGTTCGGGTTGTCGAGTGGAACCATAGCCTCGGTAAATTGGTATTTGATTTCTGTTTTCCGATTAAAGAAACGAATTCTTTACCAAATACAGATATCTTTGAATACAAGCGTTTCCCGAAAACGAAAGCGCTAAAGGCTGAATACTTTGGAAATTACATCACTTCAGACCGTGCATGGTATGAACTTATTCACCATGCGGAACGCCACGACGTCGCGCGAACCGGAATGCCGGTTGAAATATTCCACGATAATCCAAACCTTGGTTTGAATGAATCACGATGGAAGGCGGAGATTTATATGCCGATAGATTGAACACAGCATATAAAGCATTTTCTTTTTAATAAATAGGCCAGTACATTCTCTCTATACATTATGAAAAATGCGAACATCAAAACCGCTGTAGTTCGTCACGTTTTGATTAAAACCTCCCTTATGGGATTGCTTTCCTGCATCGGCAGTCTCTTGTATTCTCAAGAGATGGATGCATGGACAATCGCCGCCACTAATATCGATCCTGCCAACTACTACGGCACTACCGTGGCCAACGGGATGATAGGTCTCGTTTCATCAGCTGAACCGATGCGTGTAAAAGACGTTGTGCTCAACGGCGTCTATGACTACTATCAGCGGGGACGTGTGTCGAACATTCTAAAAAAGTTAAATCAAATCAAAATGAACCTTGATGTCGATGGGCGACGGATTGGAAGAAAAGACATTTCAGACTACAGGCAGGTCCTGGACATGAAGACGGCCTCGCTCACAACAACATTCAACGTCAGTGAGAAACTATCGGTGTCGCACACCATTATGGCATTGCGTCATCTGCCATACACGGCGATGGCTGTTGTCGAAATCCGGGCAAAGACGAATGTGCGTATTACACCGATGAGCGTAATAGAGGCACCTGACCACCTTACGGATATACGCAATCTCTACAGCGAAATAGACCGGCCACATGTCACGATTCCGCTGCTTACATCATATGGTAAGAGCCCTTCCGGAAAGCATACGCTTGCCGCTAGTAACAGCATCATCTTCTCTGAACCGCATGGGCAGGAACCCGACCTTATTCACGAGGATTGGGACTACAACATGCACTTGATGAAATTCAGTAAAGACCTGAAAGCAGGGGAGACGTATCGTTTCTCCGTAGTAGCCTCCGCAACGTCAACAGAGCACTATAAAGATCCGCTTAACGAGGCCGAGAGACTTACCATCTTTGCTAAGCTTGAAGGAACGCAGCGTCTACTGGAACGCCACCGCGCCGAATGGGAGAAACTATGGAAGAGCGATATCGTTATTGATGGCGATCCACAGAGCCAGCGTGACATACGATTTGCCCTGTACCACCTTTACTCTTTTGCACGCGAGGGCACGGCCTACAGCCTGTCTCCAATGGGGCTTTCGGGACTTGGTTATAATGGTCACGTATTCTGGGACACTGAGCTGTGGATGTACCCGCCGTTGCTGGTGCTTCAACCGGAAATTGCAAAATCACTGCTCGAATATCGGTATCAACGGCTTGACGCTGCGCGCCAGAACGCATTTTCTCATGGCTATAAGGGAGCAATGTTTCCGTGGGAATCATCTGACGAAGGATCAGAAGATACGCCGGTGTGGGCACTTACCGGACCATTCCAGCACCATATCACCGGATGCGTGGGCTGGGCGTTTTGGAAATATTATGAAGTAACGCGTGACAAAACGTGGTTACGGGAGCGTGGGTATCCAATTCTCAGGGAGGTTGCAGATTTTTGGACGAGTCGCGTCGAACGAAAAGGGCCTGGGCGATATGAAATAAACAACGTGATTGGTGCCAATGAATGGCAGGAAAACATTGACAACAATGCCTTTACCAACGGAATGGCTATTTCCGTACTTCGTTACGCGACACTCGCAGCAAAAGAACTTGGTATTCAAGCTGATCCCGACTGGAATCATGTGGCAGATAACATTCCCATTCTGAAGTTTCCGGACGGCACGACACGTGAGAACGCTACTTACGATGGTGTTGACATTAAGCAGGCAGACGTGAATCTGCTTGCGTTCCCTCTGGGACTCATCACAGATCGTTCGCAGATTGAAAAGGATCTGCGGTACTACGAGCCCCGAATGTCGCCAGAGGGTCCTGCGATGGGTGTTTCAGTACTTGCAACGCTCCATGCGAGACTGGGTAATGCCGGGCATGCCTATGAACTATTCCGGAAGAGCTATCAACCCAATCAGGTTCCGCCATTTGGTGTCCTGGCCGAAGCGGCAGGAGGCACAAATCCCTATTTCGCAACCGGAGCCGGAGGTATGCTGCAGAGTGTAATTTTCGGCTTTGGCGGACTCTCCATTTCTGAAAAAGGTATTACCCGGCAGAAAGCTGCACTTCCGACGCGGTGGAAATCTCTGAAAATAACAGGGGTGGGTGTAAACAAAATCACCTTTGACGTGAAGTGAGGCATATATGACCGAAATCATTTGTTATTTAATACATAGCCTTTTAATTTTCCTGATCTTATTAATCCTAACCAAACGCTTGCCTGATATGACGAAGTCGTGTTGCTACCTGATCGCTGTCGTAGTGTTGTTTCTACAGGGCTGTGGAAATGAAGACAGTACCGTTTGGAGGCAGAAATCACAGGACCCGGTATTCCTGCACCGATCTGTCAAGCAGGTAACCGACGTAATCGTTCACGATATTTTCTCGCCACCGGTTGCTTCGCGCATTTATTCGTATATGGCCGTTGCGGCATATGAAGCCGCCCTTCCGCAATATCCACAGTACGCATCTCTGGCCGGGCAACTAAAAGGACTGGAACCTGTTCCGCAGCCGGATCCCGGCGCGGAATACTGTTTCGAGCTGGCTTCTGTACAGGCTGCACTGAAAATAGGCAGGACGTTGGTCTTTTCAGAAGACAAGATGGATGCCTACATAACGGCTTTGCTGAAAGAGTATAAAGACTGCGGCATGCCGTCATCGGTGATTGAACGGTCTGTAGCGTATGGTAACACCGTAGCGGATCACATCCTTGAGTGGTCTTCGCACGACAACTACAAACAATCGCGCTCATTTCCGAAGTACACCATTGACGTGGAAGATTTAGGTACGTGGAAGCCTACGCCTCCGGCTTATATGGATGCCATAGAGCCGCACTGGAACAAGATACGCACAATTGCGCTTGACTCCGCTGACCAATTTACACCGGCCCCGCCGACATCATTTTCAACCGATAAGAATAGTCAGTTTTATAAGGAGGCTTTTGAAGTGTACGAGGTTGGCCGGAATCTCACTGACGAACAGCGCGAGATTGCACTGTTCTGGGATTGCAATCCTTTTGTGATGAATGTGAAAGGCCACGTGATGTTTGCAACGAAAAAGATTTCGCCTGGTGGCCACTGGATGAACATCACCGGCGTTGTATGTAAACAATCGAAAGCAGATTTCATGACATCCGCGGAAGCGTATCTTCGTGTGTCGCTTGCGTTGCAGGAAGGTTTCATTTCCTGCTGGGATGAAAAGTACCGCAGCAGACTCATTCGTCCGGAAACGTATATCAATCAATACATTGATGAGAACTGGGTTCCCCTTTTGCAGACACCTCCGTTCCCGGAACACACCAGCGGACACAGTGTGATCTCCAATGCATCTGCCGTAGCACTGACCCGACTGTTTGGCGACGATTTTGCGTTCACGGATTCTACAGAAGTCGAATTCGGTCTGACTTCACGCAGCTTCAAATCGTTCTATCACGCGGCGGAGGAAGCAGCGATCAGTCGTCTTTACGGGGGCATCCATTACAGACCCGCTGTTGAGATCGGTGTGGAGGAAGGACGCGCACTTGGAAACTATATCTACGATAAGATCAGGACGCGCAAAGAAGGTCTCGCTCATGCGGAATAGGAGTACTCTCATAATACTTATTCCTCTATTCCTGTTTTCCTGTATGAGCGAACTCCAGAAAGTCCCGGTAGATTTTTACGCTACCGAACTGTTTCGTGACGTGCAACTCAAACCTGTTTTCCCGGACTCAAAAACGTTTGTCGATTGTGTTCCGAAACGCCCGATCGGTGAAATTCTGGATGACTATCATGACGCAAAGGATCGACCGGGTTTCGATCTGAAAGCGTTCGTGATGGAAAATTTTAATCTGCCTGATCGTCCTGTTTCAGGATTTGAAACCGACACGCTGGCAACGATGCAGGAACATATTTCGAAATTGTGGCCTGTGCTCACACGCAATGCCGATACACATCACGCAAACTCATCGCTGATTCCACTTCCGGATAATTACATTGTCCCGGGTGGAAGGTTTTCGGAAATATATTATTGGGATAGCTACTTCACGATGCTTGGGCTTCAGGTTCAGGGCAAATACGACGTCATTGGTGATATGGTGACTAACTTCGCATTTCTCCTTGACAGTCTCGGCTTCATACCAAACGGAAACCGGAATTATTATATGTCACGATCGCAGCCACCATTTTTCTCCTTAATGGTACGGTTGCTCGAGGATCAGGATTCGACTGCTGCCGTGAAGTATCTGCACGAACTTCGCCGTGAATACGAATTTTGGATGGACGGAGCAAACCGGTTGAAGAAACCCGGTGATGCTATCGGGCACGTCGTCATGATGCCAGATGGTTCGGTAATGAATCGCTACTTCGACAACAGGCCGGAGCCAAGACCAGAAGCGTACAAGGAGGATGTTCAGCTGGCGGAGGAATCCGGCCGTGATCCCATTGACGTCTATACCGATATTCGATCTGCTGCTGAATCGGGATGGGACTTTAGCACGCGCTGGTTTGAAGATGGTAAAACTTTCTCTACCATACAGACGACGAACATTATTCCCGTGGATCTCAACGCGCTTCTCTATCATCTCGAAATGATGATCGCGCGCGGCTTCAATGGCAAAGGAATGCGTGAAGAGGCGCTGGATTATTCACGTCGTGCGGATGCGAGAAGAAAAGCAATTCTGATGTGGTGCTGGGATGATGCATCGGGCTACTTTCTCGATTACGATTTTGTTAAAGGAAAAAAATCACCGGTGAAAAGTCTTGCTGGAATTTATCCGCTCTTCTTTTCGATTGCGTCACCGGAGATGGCTGGCAGAGCCGCAGATGTGATTGAAAATGAATTCCTCAAACCGGGGGGTGTCGTTACGACCCTTTGGGACTCCGATCAGCAGTGGGATGCACCCAACGGCTGGGCTCCCTTACAATGGATGACATACAAAGGTTTGATGAACTACGGACGGCAGCCACTTGCTGAAGAAATTCGCAAACGTTGGATAAGACAAAATGAGCGGGTTTATCAAGCTACCGGAAAAATGATGGAGAAGTACAATGTCCTTGATACAACCATGGTAGCCGGCGGCGGTGAGTACCCCAATCAGGATGGGTTCGGCTGGACGAACGGCGTTGCACTTGCATTGATTAACGAGTCACAGAAAATCGTTAAACCGTAAATTTTTGTATCTTTCTCCTCGCAGTTTGTTCTTTCTCCACGTAGAAAGATTGCTGTAATTGGACAAGTCAGCTGATTTACCCTCTCGTTACTGATTTGAGTTATGATTTCATTTCTGACTGTACGGTCTGTCTGGACTCGGTTTGGATGCGGTGAGTTCCAACGATCGTTGTTTGTGATTTCGTTTTTGCTGCCAACATTACTTATGGCGCAGCAAGTCGCGCGCGTTTCTCCCGACGGCACAAAGTTCTGGGCGTATACACCGACATCATATGATGAGGATGATCCGACTGGTTCACCGTTGTTGATTGCACTTCACGGGGGTTCGGGGATTGGAGACGACCTTGACATCCTCACAACAAATAAAAATGCAAATGACAGATGGCATTTGACGCCTGCGCGATTGATCTATCAAGATAGATGGAATACAGATTTGCCATTTGTTGTGATTTCACCTCAGCTGAAACGTGACGAGAGTATTCCGAATTACAATAACCAGACTTGGCCGGTGACCATAGTTGATGAAGTGCTGGAATTTGTAAAGGACGAGTACAATATTGATGAAACAAGAATCTATTTAACCGGGATCAGCCTAGGTGGAAATGGCGTATGGAGCTACGCCGCGAATTTTCCGTCAAAAGTTACAGCGATCGCTCCAATGTCTGGAGTTACCGATGCTGGCTTGGCCTGTCAGTTAAAAGATATGCCAGTTTGGGCTTTTCACGGAGAGAATGATGCGCTTGTCAGGCCTCAGTTCTCAATTGATATGGTGAATTCAATTTTGACCTGCAATCCTCCGGGTGCCTATAAGGCCCACCTTTCACTTATCCCTTCAAGGTACCATGAAGGTTGGAACGAGATATACGATGGATCAAGTACTTATGATCTCTACAGTTGGTTTCTTAAGTTTAGCAAAGGTGACAATAGCAATAAGTCACCATTCGTGACCGCCGGAGGAGACCGTCTCATTGCATTGCCGCTATCGACGTTTTATGTTGCTGGTGACTATTTTGATGCTGATGGAGATGTTTCTAACGTGGTGTGGACAAGGGTCAGCGGGCCTGCGGGCGTACAGCTCGCAGATGCGAATACAAGGATTCTCAAACTTACCAATCTCGCAGCAGGAACGTATGTATTCAGACTGACTGTGACCGATGATGACGGTGCGCAATCGTCCGATGAAATGACCCTTGTGGTTCATAACAGTGCCTCAGGAATGGTTATAACCGATGTGATATTGACAAACGGAGATGAAGTCAATATTCGATCACTAACTCAGGATGATGTTGTTAACCTTTCGGATCTTGGAACTCACAGAATAAATATCAGGGCAGTGACCACAGGTGGGGCAGGAAGCGTTCGATTCAGCATAAACGCGTTTAATGTTGTTGCAGCTAACAACACTGCATCGAATGCCTCGCTGTTAAGAGGGGATGATTGGAAACCTGCTGACGAAACTTACTTATTGTGTGCGACGCCGTATTCTGGAACCTTGGGAGCAGGGACTTCTGGCTATTGCACATGCTATAAGATTACGTTCGGACGTAAGACGTACTATGCTAAACCAAACTCCAATTTTGGACAGCTTTCTTCTTGGACTGAGAACGCCAATGGTACTGGTGCCAGTCCTGCGTCGCTTACTGCTGCGCCGCTTAATCTCATTGTTCCAGACAACGCGACCGTTAGTACACAAACCACACTGAATGGAAATTCGAAGGTTATTGTCTCGCCAGGATCAACCCTGACATTGAACGCATTAATAGTCAACGACGGAGGAGGGGGCTTCACTAACATGCACGCGGAGAACAATAGCACGGTCCGAGTTACTGTGGACAATGCCACACTGGGCACCCTCGCGAGTGAAAGTACTGTGATAATGGACGGGTCCGCGGGCTATCGATTCCCGACAGCGATTTATGGGAATCTTATTTTCAGGGGAACAGCCCCATGGCAGCCTCAAAATGGCGCAAGCATTGTTGTTCTGAATGAGTTAAAAGTTGAACCTAACGTTTTGCTTCAGAATTCCGGTAACAATAGCGCAGAGTTTGTCGTGCTGGGAAAATTTGATATGCAAAGTTCATCGTTACCCGCTGTCAATCGCGCATTCCCAATAAGATTTGGAGGAACGAATCCAGTGCTTAATATTAATGCAGCCAGGGTCCGCTTCAAGTCTTTAACAGTACAGAACGATGTTGTGCTCTCTGTGCTATCTCCGGGCTCCAGAGTAGTTGAAATTAATTCTCAGAACGGCGATGGACATTTGACAATAGAAAATCTCGGGAAATTACAACTAAACGGAAATCAGCTTGATCTTAAGAATACAAAGGGGATCAACCCGAACAATGAAACTGGTGTGATCGACTTTGGTGGAACATCGGCCTCTCTCCATCCCGATGTAAGTGGCATCTTTAATTTGTATCCGGAGCGAGGGAACCACACATTCACGACTTTTGAATTTACGGCACCTTCTGGAAGCGAGCTTTTTGTTCGCGATTCACTCAAGGTTACGGATCAATTGGTAGTATCAGGGGGAACCATTCACTCAAATGGCTATATCACGCTCGCGTCGACCGGGCAGAATCATGCAGCCTCTGTGGCACAACTGAACGGTTCAGCAACGATCGTCGGTAACGTTAACGTCGAACGATACGTTGAGCCAGGACGCAAATGGAAATACATGTCTTTTCCCGTGACAGGAATGAATGTGGCGGATTTGCAAGATTACGTTCCTGTCACCGGAGGCTTCAACGGAGCGGATACAGGTCCTGGGCTTGGCGTTGATGCTTCACTCTATTACTATCATGAGCCTTCCGGGGGTTGGATTCCATATCCTGCAGCAAACTCGAACAATCAGCAGCCTCTCAACTTAGGAACCGGCTATGCCGTGTTTATGCGTAATTCGACCGTTGCAGAAAAAGTCATCGCAACCGGACAGTTGCGTGTCGGCCAATTTCAGTTTACTTTGACTCCGGATCCCGACCCAAATAATGAAGATGACGGCTGGAACCTGATTGGAAACCCTTATGCATCATCGATATTCTGGGGGACAACGGGTTGGACCAGATCGCAGGTCAATCAAACTGTTTCCATCAGGGATAACGATTTGGGTTCGTTTCGGGTATGGGATGGTGAAACCGGTGATGCAGATAACTTTGATGGTGTCATTGCATCCGGACAGTCCATGTGGGTTCGCACAATAGGATCAAATCCTCAACTCACCATAACAGAAGCCGCTAAGGCAGCGGCCGATGGCACCTTCTTCAGGACAGCCAATGACGTGAGCGCACTGCGGGTCAAATTGACCTACGATGAGCATTATGACAACGCATACATCAAGTTTAAGCCCGGGGGAAACCCCGCACTTGACAACGAGAGAGACGCAGTAAAGCGAAAAAATGATCACATCAACTTCGCTGTGCTCACCTCCGACGGCGCATCCGTTGCAATCAAGAATCTCTCAGACACGCTTTGTATCCATGAAACGGCTCTTGCATTCGAACCGTCGTCAACGGGCTTGCACACGATAATGGTGGAAGGTACTGCATTCACCAAAACGATCGCGAAGCTTAGGTTAATCGACCATTATCTTGACTCAACCGTAACACTTGCAGAAGGAGAGGAGTACACCTTTTCAGTAACCGGGGAACATAAGTCTGCAGCAAAGGATCGTTTTTCTTTATGGATTGAAACGGGTAACACTCCTGATCCCGTGATCACCTTTACAGATGGAATGCTCACAACTACAGGCGCGAAAAGTGTGCAGTGGTTACTGGATGGCGTAGAGATTCCCGGTGCAACAG
>JAEZDW010000198.1 GCA_023417955.1 Bacteroidota bacterium | reverse complement strand
GTGTCGGGTAGTTCTGGTAATGTCAGTGAATCAGTTATATGAAGCGCCAGTGAATCGCCGGCCTGACGAATGAGTGAATCAATTTGCTGTGAGAAAACAGAGTTGGACCAAACGAGCAGAACCGTCAGAAGTAGCAAACGCATATTGAGACAAAGAAAAGGAGATTTCGGAAAGCGAAAAAGCAAAACCGTCGACGAATCCGACATCCCGGAGAATATCGGTCGCGGCGGTTTGTCCGCGTGTTAAAAACAGTGATCGTTGACGGATTTTCAATTCCAGGCCCGTTTGAAGAAAAGAGTAAAAATTATCAGATTCCCTGCTTGATCCTGTTTACAAGCGTTTAATTTTGTGGCTTGCTGAATTTTTATCAGTTGTAAAACATTACAAATCATATAGTTAGATTAAACGTGCATCCTCAGATGATGGACTCGGGTTCGATACGACAGAAGTTTCTCGATTTTTTCAAGAGCAAGGAGCATACAATCGTGCCCTCAGCTCCGCTTGTACTGAAGAATGATCCCACATTGCTTTTTACCAATTCGGGTATGGTTCAATTCAAGGACTATTTTCTCGGAAACGGTACGCCCCCTTCTCCGCGGGTAGCCGACACGCAAAAATGCCTTCGGGTAAGTGGTAAACACAACGACCTCGAGGAAGTCGGGATCGACACTTACCACCATACGATGTTCGAAATGCTCGGCAACTGGTCTTTCGGAAACTACTTCAAAAAAGAGGCGATTGCCTGGGCCTGGGAACTGCTAACCGACGTCTACAAGCTTCCGACAGATCGCCTTTACGTAACTGTGTTCGGCGGCGACAAAGAAGAAAACCTCCCCGTTGACCAGGAGGCATACGATTACTGGAAAAAAATCATCGCAGAAGACCGTATCCTCCACGGCGTCAAGAAAGATAACTTCTGGGAGATGGGGGAAACAGGCCCTTGTGGCCCATGTTCTGAAATACATATTGACCTCAGGTCTGATGAAGAAATAAAAAAACTCCCCGGCAAGGCCCTTGTCAATGAAAGCCATCCACAGGTGATTGAAATCTGGAACCTCGTGTTCATGGAGTTCAATCGCAAGGCAGACCGCACGTTGGAAAAATTACCCGCGCAACACGTTGACACCGGGATGGGTTTTGAACGTCTCTGCATGGCGATTCAGGGAAAGACGTCCAACTATGACACCGACGTTTTTTCACCGCTGATCAATTTCATTGAAGAAGCTGCTAATGTGCGCTACAAAGCAGATGAGAAAACGGACATCGCTATGCGCGTTATGGCAGACCACGTGCGCGCAGTAGCATTTGCCATTGCAGACGGTCAGTTGCCGTCGAATACCGGCGCAGGTTATGTCATACGTCGCATTCTGCGAAGGGGTGTCCGTTATGGTTTTACGTTTCTGAATTTCCGCGAGCCGTTTATGTATAAACTTGTTCCGGTGCTTGGAAACCAGTTGAAGAATGTATTCGCGGAACTCGCGAGTCAGAACGATTACGTGAGCCGTGTTATTTTCGAAGAGGAAGCCGCATTTTTGCGGACCCTTGAGAAAGGCCTCAAACGCATTGATGCTATCCAGTCTGATCTTAAAGGCAGTGTGATCTCTGGCGCTCAGGCTTTCGAGTTATACGATACTTATGGATTTCCGCTAGACCTTACTTCACTCATCGCACGCGAACACGGAATCTCCGTTGATGAAGATGGATTTAAGGTCGAGATGGAGAAACAAAAATCGCGATCCAAAGCAGATGCGGCAAAAGAGACAGGTGACTGGGTTTCCGTTCGGAATGATACAAAGTCGGTCTTCATCGGATATGACCAGACCGATGCCGATGTGCGCATCCTCAAATACCGGCGTATAAAACAAAAGAATCGCGAACTGTTTCAGCTTGTTTTTGATAAGACACCATTCTACGCAGAAAGTGGGGGGCAAATCGGCGACACAGGTTACATTGAAAACGCGAACGAAAAAATCAGTGTGGTCGACACGCGAAAAGAGAATGAACTCATCGTGCACTTTTGCGAGCAACTGCCGGATTCGCTTGAAGCTGAATTCCACGCAGTCGTAGACCCCGGAAAACGTCAGCTGACAAAAAATAATCACTCCGCAACGCATTTGTTGCACGCCGCGTTGCGCCAGGTACTTGGTAAGCACGTAGAACAAAAAGGTTCGCTGGTAAGCGATAAGGTGCTGCGTTTTGACTTCTCGCACTTTGCAGCCATGACTCCCGAGGAGATAGAACGCGTTGAGTCAATCGTTAACGAAAAGATTCGTGAGAACATTCCACTTGACGAAAAACGCGAAGTGCCCATCGCACAGGCAAAGCAGCTGGGTGCAATGGCCCTGTTTGGTGAAAAGTATGGTGACCTGGTACGCGTGATTACGTTCGATCCGAATTTCTCTGTTGAACTATGTGGAGGAACTCACGTAAACTCGACTGGACAAATCGGCTTGTTTAAGATAATATCTGAGAGCTCTGTCGCTGCAGGCGTGAGACGGGTAGAGGCAATCACTGCGGTTGCGGCTGAGAGGTACGTCCACGAAGAACTCCAGGTTCTGCAACAGCTGCGCCAGATGTTCCGCAATCCGAAAGATATTCTCGCAGCCGGAAAACAGCTTGTTGAGGAAAAACATCAGCTCGAGAAAAAGCTTGAAGCTCTTCAGCAGGAACAGGCAAATGCGCTTAAGGACGAGCTTGCAAAAAAGGCTGTGCGAAATAACGGATACAGCCTTATCATAGAAAAAGTGAGCGTACCGAACGCAGACGTTCTGAAAAACATAGCGTATGCGTTGCGAAATCAGTTCGACGATCTTTTGTTGATCCTCGCAGCCGATGTGGCAAGTAAACCTCAGGTTGCCGTAATGATAGGGGAAGCGCTCGCGAAAACAAACAAGTACCACGCAGGCAATATGGTTAAGGAACTTGCACGCGAAATCGAAGGTGGCGGCGGGGGGCAACCGTTCTTTGCTACTGCCGGTGGAAAAAATCTGAATGGTCTTGATGCCGTAATCGAAAAGGCAAAGAAACTGATTTGAGATGACCATGCCCGATAAGTCGGTACGTAGTAAGTACACAGTCGTCATTGGACTTGAAGTTCATGCGCAGTTGCTCACGGCCAGCAAGATTTACACATCCGATGCTAATTCATTTGGCGGTGAACCAAATACGAACGTGAGCGTAATCACACTGGGTCATCCCGGAACGCTGCCAAAATTGAATCGCAAAGTGGCTGAGTTTGCAATTCGTATGGGACTTGCCTGTGGCAGTGAAATCAGCCGCTTCAATATTTTCGATCGCAAGAATTACTTCTATCCTGATCTTCCGAAAGGATATCAGTTGACACAGGACCGCACACCTATTTGTAAAGGCGGTGAAATTCCAATCACGACGTCGGAAGGGGAAGGGAGTATTGCCTTGAACCGCATTCATATCGAAGAGGATGCAGGTAAATCAATACACCTGCCTGATGAAACCGATACCCTCGTCGACTTTAATCGTGCAGGCGTTCCGTTGATTGAGATCGTTACCGAGCCCGCGATTCGTTCATCGGAAGAAGCTGCAGCCTGTCTCGCTGAAATACGTCGGTTGGTCAGATACCTCGGAATTTGTGACGGTAACATGGAAGAAGGGTCACTACGTTGTGACGCCAACGTCTCCGTAATGCTGGATGGCGCCACGGAATTTGGCAAGAAGGTTGAGATCAAAAACATGAACTCCATCCGCAATGTGCAACGGGCTATCGACCACGAAGCCGAACGGCAGATTGTGTTGATAGAATCAGGTCAGGCGATAATATCTGAAACACGCACCTTCAATGCCGATGATGGCAAAACGTATGGCATGCGCACGAAGGAGGAGCTCAATGATTATCGTTACTTTCCCGACCCGGACCTCAGTCCAATGATCGTTTCGGAAGAATGGCTTACCGAAATTCGTGAGTCAATGCCCGAACTCCCCAGGCAACTTTTTGCTAAATTCATGGATGTGTATGGTTTGCCGGAGTATGATGCGCAAGTTCTGACGGATAATCGGGATATTGCTTTGTATTTTGAGGAACTTTGTGGGTACACCGGAAACCACAAGGCAGCGTCAAACTGGACCATGGGTCCTGTAAAATCGGTCGTCAATGAGACCGGTAAGAGTGCGGCTGAAGTTCCGGTGAGACCGGCAGCTGTCGCTGAAATTATTGCGCTTATTGATGAAGGAAAGATTAGCCATGCCGCAGCAACGCAGCGGATTTTTCCGGAGCTGCTACAAGGCAGAAATGCGTCACCGACACAGCTGGCGAAGGAACTTAACCTGATTCAGGAACGTAATGAGGATACTATTCAACCGATTATTGACCAGGTGATCAGAGAATTCCCGCTTAAAGTAGAGGAATTCAAGAATGGAAAGAAAGGTATTGTAACGATGTTTATGGGAGAGGTGATGAAACGAACCAAAGGTAAAGCTGACCCCAAACTGGCCAATGAATTGCTTACTCGTAAATTGAAAACGCTTTGATATTAAAAACAATAAGGATGAAGTTAAGAATTGAGCGAAAGTATTGGAACAAGCTGATTGCCTTCTGTTTTGTGCTGTTGGTGTTTAGTATATCATGTTCCTCGTCGACACGAGAAGAACCAGCGCAAACCGGTGATTCATGGACGGTGACTGTACGCGGAAAAGTTCAGGCTCCGCAGAATGGGAAGATAACTATTCAGGAAATAAAGAACGGCTCCTTCGGATGGCAGGACACAATCAGCCTGGCATCAGATGGCACGTATGCCAAGAAGGTTCGACTCTCAGCGCCAGGCTACTACAAGATAAACTTTTACAATCGCCAGGCGGTGGATTTGATCATCTATAAAAACGATCTTGAGGTGAATGTCGCCGGCAATGATCCCAACGGATTTGCACAAATCAAAGGCTCTCCCGAGATTGATTTGATTTACAAGGCTTCAGAAATTCTGCAGCAGGCGGAGAACTCTCCGGCAATCGCCAAACTGAATGAAGATTTTACTAAAGCCGTGCAGGCAAAAAATCAGACTGAGATACACCGGATTCAGGAGGCATATATGGAAGAGATCAGAAAGTCGCATGATCAGGTTGCTGCACTTCTGATGGAACAACCGGCATCCCTCGGTGTTATCAACTTCCTGCAAAACAACAACGTGATGGATCGCGATCGTTACCTGCATGTGTACGTAGATGCGGCGAAAAAGGCGAAAGATGAATGGCCGGAACTGGCTCAGACGAAAGAGTTCGTTGGTTCGGTAGAAAAGATGAAAGTAACTGCTGTAGGGCAACCCGCCCCGGAGATTGCATTGCCGGATACAACGGGTCAGGTAGTTAAACTTTCTTCTATGAAAGGTAAATACGTTCTCGTCGATTTCTGGGCCAAATGGTGCGGACCGTGCAGACAGGAAAATCCAAACGTCGTTCGCGCATTCCACAAATACAAGGATAAGGGATTTACTGTCTTTGGTGTATCACTTGACCGTTCGAAGGAAGACTGGATTCGTGCCATCCACGAGGATCAGCTGGCCTGGACACACGTTTCTGATCTCAAGTACTGGCAGTCCGAAGCAGCAAAGACATACAACATTACAGGTATTCCGTTTTCGCTTCTGCTTGATCCGAATGGCGTAATTATCGCCAAGAACCTTCGTGGTCCTGCTTTGGATAAAAAACTCGCGGAGATATTCAGCAAACAGTAATATGAGATATTTTCCTGCAGCTGCGATCTTGTTTCTTGTGATTGCATGTGGAACAATGACGCAGGAGGGTAGTGACGCCGCCAAAACGCCTGGTTATGAGATGAAATCATTTCGGCGTACCTCCGAAAATTGTTCAGGTGCCGACAGCTGTGCGGTGTTTGAAGTCTCTGTACCGATCTTCTACGGCATTGACACCGCGGCCGCGCAGAAAATAAACAGGAATATTGAACTCGCTTTCTCTATGGGTGACCCTGATGCGATGAACAAGTCGCTTCAGCAAATCGCCGACGATTTTGTTCGCAACTACGACGACTTCACAGACGAAATGAATGAGTTTATCCAAGGGTGGTATTATGAAGGGGCGTCAAGTGTAAACGTGTTAAATGATACATTGATCAGTGTGGCTCTGGAAGAAAGTTACTACACAGGCGGGGCACATGGTGGTAGCGGGAAGTATTTTATCAATTTCGATCCCCGTAACGGTGAGCAGTATCAGCTTGACGATTTTTTTGTCGACGGATATGCACTTGCCCTTAACACAATTGGTGAAAAAGTGTTTCGTAAAGAACGCGAACTCGGAGAGAATGATGATTTGCAGGAAAACTACTTTGAGTTTCCCGACAACAAGTTTCAGCTCAACGACAATTTTGGATTTTCCCCAAAGGGAATTACGTTCTATTTCAACAGTTATGAAATAGCGCCCTATGCAGCGGGCCCGACTGAAATTTTTATTCCGATGGAAGAAATAAAGGGCTGGCTTCGGATTGAGCCTGCCCTTTGAACTTCATTAAAGACCTCTGTTTCAGTCTACATTCAAGAATCCAGACTGAAGTTAATAGGTATTATCATTTTTTGCCGAACAGCGACGCCCTTATGCGTGCCGGGATTCCACCGTGGTGACAACTTCATAACGCGAACTGCTTCTTCGTCAATTTTTGGATGGACACCCTTTTTCACCAGGACATTTGTTATTGAACCATCAGGCTCGATAATAAACTCGACAAAAACCTTCCCCTGAATACCTGCACTGCGGACTTCGGCAGGATAAGTTAATTCTCCCTTAAGAAAGTCATAAAATGCCGTCATCCCGTCCGGAAACGCAGCTGTTTTTTCAACAACAGTATAGACATCGTTCTCTCGGGAAAGATCAATCATCTTCTTTGCGTTCTCATCAAACTCAAGGATCAGATATCCGCCTTCAGTTGCGGAAGACGATTTTTGTTCGACAATCACGCCACTTTCCGAGCGACCAACGACCGATTCACTATTGTTTTTGAATACTTCGACCGAGAGCGGTAATCCATATCTGTTTTCGAGGTCGCGGATTGTACGATCTGCTGTTGAACCCATTTCAAGCAGTATGTAGTTCTTGTCAGGATTTGTCTTTGTCAGCAGGTCATAGCGTTCCTGCACATGCGGAGGAACGTTAACAGCCATATGCGAATCCTTTGCAACCTCTGCCACTTCGGTCAGGACACCGTCGCTACATGAGATTCCGACGAAGAAGACGGAGGCGCCGATAGCCATCATCGCCAGCTTCCAGGGTTTGGTCTTGAATTTTATTCGTCTCATCATTTGAATGCGTTTTAAGGTAAGTGAATTGGAAAAGTGATTGGCGATTCTTAAGTCGGCCGACAAAAGCGCAACCCTTGCCAGGAGGCTGCAGTACTCATTCAGCGATTCATTTTCGACAGCTCGCGAATCTGCCTCGAACTCATGCAACTGAATAAATAGTTTCTTGTACACATGTATCACGGGGTTGAACCAGAAGAAAACCCCGATAATGTTTACGAGTAACACGTCCAGGGAATGATATCGCTCTGCATGGATACGCTCATGCGCAATAATCTGCTGTCTTTCCGAGTCGGTCAGCATTGATGTGTTTCCAACAATGACAAACCGGAAAAATGAGAAGGGGGGAAGCGCTTCTTCTGTTTCAGCGATAAACAATCCGTCGTGTTTAATGGGTTTCGCTCTGCGGATAGTTCTCAACAGGTCGAAAATGTGGAAAAGGAAACTGCCAAGGAAAACGACCACACCAATTGCGTACAACCGCGAGGCATAATCCCACAACGACCACTCTGCCGGGGTTGCCCTGATATTTGCTGCTTCATTCAACGAAATTTCTGGTAACCATACCGTTGGCAACAGTTGTCCTTCTGCGTCCGGCGATCCTGAAGTGAAGCTTATCATCGGAAACGTCAATGAAAACACTACGGCCAAAAATAGCACGACTCGTTTCATGGCGAAGTCGGTTTCACCGGCAAACAGGATTTTGTACGCGACAAGAAACAGGCACAACGCAAGGTTGGCTTCGATGAGATAGTTTAGGTATATGCTCATTGCTGTTGCTTTTTGAGTTCTTCGAGCAGTTTCTCCATTTCCGCTATGTCCATTTTGTTCTCGCGGGCAAAGAAGGACACCAGATTATTAAACGATCCGTTGAAGTACCCTTTGATGAGATTATTAAGGTAGAACTTCGTGTACTTCTCGCGCGGTATCAAAGGATAGTATTCATGTGTCTTCCCATAGGCGGTGTGATCAACAAAACCTTTCGTCTCCAGAATTCTTACAATGGTCGACACGGTGTTGTATGCAGGCTTGGGTTCCGGCATCCGTTCAATAATATCTTTCACGAATCCTTTTCCAAGATCCCATAGGATTTGCATCACCTGATCTTCAGCTTTTGTTAATTCCTTCATCTACTATGTGTTTAGGTATAAAACTAAAACATTAGTTAATTCAAAGCAATAATATGGTCGGATATTTTTGAAAGTGCCCTGTTTTTTGGGAGGGCTGAAAATTGCCGGCTCTCAGACCATATGCGTAACCCTAGGCGCTTAATTGATTAAAGGCATTATCGGGGGATTTGCAGGATTAGATTGATCGGATTTAACGATAAGCCTGAGGGCTCCGGATATCCGGACAGAACAAGCAACAAAAACAGCTTTCAGCTGGCAGATTAAAACGAGCCCATAAACGCGTAGGAAAGGATGTTGGCGCCCATGCGCAAGGCAGCCTGGCGTTTGTCGGGTGGGTCGTTGTGGATTCGCTGGTCCTCCCACCCGTTACCGAGGTCACATTCATAGGAATAGAATACAACAAGCCTTCCCTCATAGATCAGTCCGAAACCCTGTGCCGGTTTGCCATCGTGTTCATGGATCTTTGGCAGTCCCTTCGGGAAATCAAATTTCTGATGATATATAGGGTGATCGAATGGCAATTCAACCAATTCGAGTTCAGGAAAAACCTTTTTCAGCTCCAGACGGACAAACTTGTCGAGGCCGTAATTGTCATCAATGTGCAAGAATCCGCCACCGACCAGGTATTTCCGCAGATTTGCAGCCTCTTCCGCGCTAAACACTACATTGCCATGACCGGTCATATAGATATAAGGATACAGGAACAGGTCACGACTGCCGACTTCAACCACGTCCTCGTCTGAAGCGAGGTTCATACCAAGTTCTCTGTTACAGAATTCAATAAGATTCGGCAAAGCGGTTTTATTGGCATACCAGTCGCCTCCGCCATTGTACTTCAGTTTGGCTATTTTCAGCGATACCTGCGCAGACGTCGCCCCGCAAGCAGCCATCAAAACGCACACTATTGTCAGGAATCTTGCAGCCATGGTTACCTATTCGTTTCTACCTGGACTTAAATATGGAAAAATAATTGCTTTGAATTGAAAAAACGCGCCGGTCGTCACACCGCGAAAACATTATTCATATGAAACAAAAATTCTTATACCCTTTAACGCTGATTTCATTGATTTCGGTCTGGTTTATATCCGGATGCGAAAACGACGAAACGAGACTTACTGCCGAGGATTCGCGCGACATCTCGGAAGAGGCTATCGTCGACGCGTATTTTCAGGACATTGATGACCTGGGTGGAGTGGTTATCGATGCACCCAGCGACTCGGAATATAGCGGAGGACGCACCTCTGCCACGATTACGATCAATGATAGCCGCTTTAATTGCGATGGCATCCTGGTGACCATTGAGCCTGACGAGACGTCAACCGTTGAAGTACCCAAAGGAGTGATCACGGTTGATTTCGGAACCGGCTGCACCGACTTGCTCGGTAATGTTCGCAAAGGGAAGCTGATTTTCAGTTACGTTGGTCGCCGCTTTGAAAATGGATCAACGCTGGTAGCTACAACTGAAAACTACTATTTCAACAACATCAAACTGGAGGGAACACGCACCTCTACTAACATCACGGGAAGTTCTGTTGATGCGCCGAAGTTTAACACCGTGCTGCAAAATGGCAAAGCGACTTTTGAAGATGGGAGGTATGCGCTTCGCGAGTCAAATATTACCGTTTCATGGATCAGGGCTGAAAATCCTGCGGAAGACAGGCTGGTAATTCATCAGGGAAGCACGGCCTCAGGTGTTAACCGCGCCGGTCGAAGTTATGTTGTGTCACTCCTGAAACAACTTGAGTACAAGCGATTCTGCCCAATGGCGATATCAGGAACGAAGAAGTACGTTATTGACGGATCTAAAGAAATCACCATTGACTATGGTTCCGGTTCGTGCGACACTTCTGTGACTGTCACGATCAATGGCGTTACACGAACAATATCAATCGGTTAATCTGATTCCGATAAAGAAATACATACAACCCGGTGAACAACCGGGTTTTTTTATAATATCGAGGCCTTGGCATTCTTAGGACGGATGTTTTAATTGCAGTCTTTAATCAACCGTTTCCATCAACGGTCAATCCATCAGTCCTAATCAGCGGTATATGAAGCAGTATCTTGATTTAATGCGCGACATTCTGGAAAACGGAGCTTCGAAAACCGACCGCACCGGCACCGGAACGTTGTCTGTGTTCGGCAGGCAGATGCGTTTTAATCTCGCCGAGGGATTTCCGCTGGTGACCACCAAAAAACTTCACCTGCGATCAATCATCTACGAGCTGCTTTGGTTTCTCAACGGTGACACTAACATTAAATACCTGAACGACAACAAGGTTACGATCTGGGACGAATGGGCAGATGAGAACGGAGAACTCGGACCGGTTTACGGCCACCAATGGCGAAGCTGGCCGACGCCGGACGGCAGGCAAATAGACCAGATCACCCAGGTGCTTGACAGCATTCGCAACAAACCGGATTCACGGCGGCATATTGTATCCGCCTGGAATCCCGCCGAGGTTGACAAGATGGCGCTGCCTCCATGCCATGCGTTATTTCAATTTTATGTAGCTGATGGGCGTCTATCCTGTCAGTTGTATCAACGAAGCGCCGACTTCTTTCTGGGCGTGCCGTTTAACATCGCATCCTATGCCTTGCTGACGCATATGTTCGCGCAACAGTGTGACCTCAAACCTGGCGAATTTGTCTGGACCGGTGGTGACGTGCATCTCTATACGAATCACCTCGAACAGGCGCGGCTCCAGTTATCACGTGAGCCATACGCATTGCCAACTCTGAATATCCGGCGCCATCCCGAAACAATCTTCTCCTACCAATTCGAAGATTTTGAGATCGTAAACTATCAGGCGCATCCGGCAATCAAGGCACCGATTGCTGTTTAATCAAATGCGTTTAATATGAAATATCTGTTACCTGCAATCCTTGCCCTGTTTTGTTACGGCTGCCTGCCAATTACAAAAGAAGACGAAAAAAAGCAGGAGAAAACAAAAGCTGAAAAAGACGGCGTCCGGAAAACATTTTATTCAAATGGGAAACTACGAAGTGAGGTCCCGATAAAAAATGGTAAAAAAAACGGCCTTGCGAAGGATTTCTATTCAGACGGAACGCCTCATTTCGAAATTAACTACGTGGATAATGTGAAGCAAGGCATCACCCGCATGTATTATCAAAACGGAAAACTTTACGAAGAGACACCATACGAAAAGGACAAGATTCATGGTGTCAAGAAGCGCTATCGTCAGGATGGGAAGTTGTCGACGGAAGCGCCTTATCATCTTGGTGTACCGTGCATTGGACTTAAAGAATATCTCACAGACGGTTCTCCAAAAACAAAATACCCAACCATCGTCGTTACGGCGATTAACAATCTTCTCCGTGAGGATCGTTACATCCTTCGGCTAAACATGTCTGACAACGCTAAGAACGTGACCTTTTATACCGGAAAATTGGAAGACGGGTGTATCAACAGTTCACTCGAGCAGATTTATCAAACACCTAAGAAAGGTGTAAGCGAAATAAGCATATATCTGCCGCCAGGGGCATTTCTGATGGAAGAAATCAACATTGTCGCGAAGGTGAAGACCGCTTTAGGCAACTATTATGTCACCCAGCGAAAGTATAACGTCGCGATTGAGAACCGTTAGCGGATCATCTGTTTTCTGGTGAGAAGCTCGTAACTGTTGGGAGCGAGTTGCAGCCCTGAATCCAGGATCGCTTTTGCTTTTGTAGTCTGACCCTTTCGGAAATAGTAAATTGCAGAACGCGAATAGGCGTGCCCGACCAGTTGGACATTCACGGGTATATCCGGATATTTTTTTAGCCTGTGCTCAAAAAGCCCCCGCCACTTGTCACCCTCTGTTGCCTTTCCGCGATCATACTCATAGCTGCTCTGAACCAGGTAAAGCGATGCCAGCAGGTTGTTGAAGTTGTTGTTTTCCTGAAGCGAAGGATACTTTGTTTCCAGCTCGGCAAGGTGTTTAAGATTATCAGCGTTGTCAGCGACACCCTGCAACATCATCGCGAGCGACGCGACAAGCGCATTGGCTGTTTCGAGGTGATGCGGTTTCACCGATAACGCTGTTTCAAAAAGTTCTGATGATTCGCGGTACCGCGCCTGACTATAAGCAAGTCGAGCGCGTTCAAATGCATAAACAAATCTTATTTCATCACGCAGAACGTCATTTGTGATCATTCGCGATAAAATCCGGTGATAGGCCTCCGCTTCTTTTTTCTTCCCTTTTTCAAAAAGAAGTTGGTTTAATGCCATCGCGAATTCACCTACAATCATTTCGTTGGTAACACCATGGTCACGAAGTCTGCTTATTTTTCCAACGAGCACTGCATGGACGGAATCTTTTTCTTTTCTTGCCTGAAGCGCACTCGATCCAGACGCGAGAAGAAGGTATGAAGTCCGTTGGCACGGGAACAGCAAATAAGCCTTTTCAAACGAGGCATGAGCATCCTGGAATTTCTGCTGTTCAGTAAGTGTAACCCCCTCATTCATATATTGAATGCCGGCAAGATTGGCAATGGAAATGTCCGGGCTGTCGCCGAAATAATACTTATCAAACAATTCGTCCTCGGTACGGCTAGTAGCTTCCTGGGTGGAAATGATTTTCTGTTGCTTAAGTGTAGCAACGAAAGCCTGCTTGAAGGCATTATTCATAAGGATAACTCCATTTCCCGGAGATGTTGCCTCGATTTTTACCTTTTCCGTGTCGGGGTAGGCAATAAGAAATGCGCCACCGGGCTCTTCCTTAATTGCGTAAGGAACTCCGATTTCCTTGAATACCAGCGCATACATGGCTGTAGCCGAAAAGCTATTATAACTGCCATTGTAAAAAATTTCTTCAAAAGTCCCCTGATGCGAATACTTTTTAAGGAACGTTTTGTGAATATCGTCGTATATAAAACGGGCTTTCTTCTCGTTCTTTCTTGAGGCAATTTTGTCCTGTTTGTAGGTTGCCACGCGATCAAAAAATGTTTTCCGCGCCTGGGTCAGTCTGGATTCGGTAAGGAGAGAACCGCCTGCCATCATCAGGTCGAAACCATCGGCGTTCTTTTCGGAAAGGAAACTGGTCAGGATATTCTTTTCGAATTCTGACCGATATGTAAGTTCGTCTGCGTCAATCAGCAGCTCCTGGGCGGCCACTTTCAGAACCGAAAGGATTAACAGCCCGAGCGTCAGGAATCTGGCTCTCATTGATATGGCACAATTTGATTCTAAAGGTACGATTTTACGCCGAAAACGTCCGGCAACTCTTTAAACTAAAGAAGGATTCCTTATGTAATATTGCGCAAATTCCGTCGACACATTGCCTAACTGAAGAAAATGAAGGAAAAAAGCAGCGTTTTTGATATGATCGGCCCTGTCATGATCGGTCCTTCGTCGTCACACACGGCCGGAGTCGTCAGGATTGGTCGGGCTGCACGGAAGATTCTGGGTGAAACTCCCGAAAACGCCGAAATCATTTTCTATAATTCGTTTGCAAGAACCTACGAAGGACACGGCAGCGACCTGGCCATAATCGCGGGTCTGCTCGATATCAGGACCGACGACAAAAGAATCAAGGAATCATTCTCAATCGCGGCTGACAAAGGCTTGGTTTACAAGTTCAAATCAGTTGGCAATGCATCGACCCTACATCCGAATACAATCCGTCTGAAAATAACCCGCGGGAACCGTGAGGTCGAAATCGTTGGTGAAAGCCGGGGTGGGGGCTTGATCAATATCGCTGAGGTTGACGGGTTTAAAGCAGATTTTTCTGCCAACCTTCATACCCTCATCATCACCGCAGGCGACGTCAAAGGGAGTATTGCTTTTATCGCCGACGTGCTTGCGCACGACGACTGCAACATTGCTACTATGTCCGTTTCACGTAAAGGCAAAAACGACCTGGCGTGCCTCGTTATTGAAATGGACTCGGGACTGAAAGATGTAACATTAGCTTATCTCAGGAGTCTTAGCTGGGTTAAAACTATTACATATATACCTGACATTGATCGTTAATAACCAATCGTGCACCGTCTGAAAAAAATATGTTCGAAGAAATGAAATCAATTGCAATTCTATCGCTGCTGGTGATCGTCCTTACACCCGGATCCTATGCGCAGGATTCGGTGACTGGCAAGCCTGCAAAAGTATGGTCTCTGAAAGAGTGTGTTGACTATGCGTTGGAGAATAATCTTCAGATTGCGAGGAGTGAAAACAATGTGCGTAATGCTGAGATAGACCGACATCAGGCGCGTATGTCGACGCTTCCCAACCTGAATGCCACTGTCTCCTATGGGTATAACTGGGGCCGTTCAGTAAACCCTGTAACATACGAATACACGACACAGCAATTAAATTCGATCAATCCGGGTCTCAGTACATCGGTGACGCTGTTTAACGGACTGCGAATTCAGAACACCATCAAGCAAACGATTCGCGCCGAACATGCTTCGGAACAGGACCTTCAGAAGACCAAAAACGATGTAATGCTGAACATTGCTTCGCTTTACATCACCGTGATATTCAACAAGGAACTTGTCGCCAATGCAAAATTTCAGCTGGAGTCGAGCAGAGTGCAGCTGGATCGTATAACGAAGCAGGTTGCGGCAGGCGCACTGGCGCGTTCTGAACAGCTTAATCTCGATGCACAGGTTGCCACGAATGAAGTGAATCTCGTTCAACGCGAGAATGCACTTGCGCTGTCACTGCTGCAACTTAAACAGGCGCTGTTGTTGCCGGCATCTACTCCGATGGATGTGGAGTTAATGGAGCTTTCGGTCGAAGACCTCGTTTTAGAAGAAAACCCGCAGCAGATTTACGAGGTTGCCAGGCAAACGCTTCCCGAAACCAAAAGCGCAAGCCTTAATGTGGAAAGCTGGGAGTATGGTTTGAAAGCTGCGCGTGGCCAGTACTACCCGCGCCTTACACTGAATGGATCCATCAATTCAAACTATTCAAGTGCTTCGGATGCACCGCGTTTTATTCCGGATGGTGGTGATCCTATTCCGACAGGCACTCAGCCAATCGGATTTGTAGAAGGTACCGACCAGGTTGTTTTGGCTCCGACATTTGCACCCTCGGGCCAAATGCGGAATTCATGGGGACAGTTGGATCAGTTGCAGGACAACGTGTTCCGATCAGTGGGGCTAACGTTGCTGATTCCGATTTTCAATAACCATCAGACACGTGCCAGTGTACAACGAACCGAGGTAACACTTGAAAATGCAAAGATCGCCGAGCGGGAAGTACTGCAAACGCTGCGTCAGAATGTTGAAACAGCATACAACGACGCGTTGGCTGCATCGAAAACGTATCTCGCTGCATTGCGCACAGTTGAAGCCAGAGAAGAAGCTTTTCGTATGATGGAAAGCCGCTACAACTCAGGAGCAGCGAACTCTTTCGAGTATCAGGTTTCACAAAATGAATTTACACAAGCGCAGAATGACCTTACGCGCGCAAAATACGATCTGATCTTCCGTCAGAAAGTGCTGGACTTTTATCTGGGCAAACCCCTCGAATATTAATTCTCTTATCGAAATGGCAAAGCAAACAAAAAAATCAAACAAACTCGTTTACTGGTTGATCGGATCGGTCGCCTTTTTGATTCTTTTCATATTAATCGGAAAGTCTGCCGGTTGGATTGGCGCGCCGCGGGAGATAGAGGTGGAACTGGTTAAAGCGGTGAAGACTTCAATCGTTGAGAAGGTCAGTGCATCGGGAACGATTCAGCCTGTAACCGAAGTAAAGATCGCCCCTGAGGTTTCGGGTGAAATCATAGATCTGCTCGTTGAAGAGGGTGACTCGGTGAAATCGGGTCAAACCCTGGTGCGCATTCGTCCGGACACCTGGCAGAGTCAACTGCAGCGTGCGGAGGCGAGTCTGAGCCAGCAACGTGCAAACCTCGAGCAGTCAAGGGCAAGTCTTGCCCGCGCAAAAGCACAGCTGATTCGGGCTGAGGCGGAATATGAACGCCAAAAGAAACTGTTTGATGAAAAAGTAATTTCAGAAGCGGATTGGCAGCTCGCAACCCAGAACTACGAGATCGCGAAGAACGACGTCGCGTCTGCGGAAAGTAATGTAGAAGCCGCCAAATTCATCATCCGGAGTACTGAAGCCTCACTCCGTGAGGCTCAGGAGAATTATCGCAAGACTACAGTTGTTGCTCCGATGAAGGGCATTGTCTCCAAACTCATTGTAAAGAATGGTGAACGCGTTGTCGGGACGGCAACGATGGCTGGAACGGAAATGCTTCGTATTGCTGACCTCAATAAGATGGAAGTGCGCGTTAATGTAAACGAGAACGACATTGTTCGCGTGCATCAGGGAGATACGGCAATCATTGATGTAGACTCTTACGCCAATCAAAATCTTGAGTTTAAAGGAATCGTAACCCTCATCGCGAACACAGCGAAAGACAAGGTTTCGGCAGATGCCATTACTGAGTTCGAGGTTCGTATCCTGATTTTACAATCGTCTTATCAGGATTTGATCGACAAGGGCAACAAATTTCCTTTCCGCCCGGGCATGACCGCCAGCGTGGAGATCATTACACGACGTAAGGACAACGTGTTGGCTGTACCTCTGGCAGCTGTGACAACCCGCAACCCTGAACAAAAGGGCGAGGGCGACAATCAGCAGGCAGGTAACAACAATAACAGCAAAGTCCAAACGGCTAACAACCAGCCTAAGAAAAAAGAAGACAAGACCGTCGTTTTCATAAATCAAAACGGCGTTGCCAGGATGGTTGAGGTGAAGACCGGCATCAGCGATTATGATAACATTGAAATTGTTTCCGGAATTGCAGATACCACTGAAGTTGTTAAAGGACCTTTCCTGGCGGTATCCAAACGATTGAAGGATGGCGATGAAATCCGGACAGCCGGAAAGAAAGAGGAGCCCAGGAAGCAGTGACGAATTAGCTCATCGAACTAATCTAAAAGCCCCGCCCTGTATGCGGGGCTTTTTCATTAATATTGCTGAAAAATAAGCGTATGGTTCAACATCCCTGGCATGAAGTTTCAACCGGCGACAATCCGCCCTATACTGTAAACGCAATTATTGAAATTCCTAAAGGCTCACGTGCGAAGTACGAAATAGATAAGGACAGCGGATTGATCAAACTTGACCGCGTTATTTACGCCTCAATGTACTATCCGCTTAACTACGGTTTTATTCCTCAGACTCTCGGTGAGGACCATGATCCTCTGGATATTGTTGTACTCACTCAGGTAACGGTGGTGCCAAGGTGTCTTATTTCTGCTAAGGTGATTGGAGTTATGCAAATGATCGACCGCGGCGAGGCAGATGATAAGATTATCGCGGTCGCGGAAACAGATCCGAGTGTCAGCCACATAAACGATGTCAAAGATCTTCCGGAACACCTCATTGCGGAATTGAAACACTTCTTTGAGAACTATAAAACGCTAGAGAACAAGAAAGTGGTGGTCGATGAATTTCGACACCGTGAGGATGCTTACAAAATCGTTGATGCCAGTATTCAGCGTTACAAAGAAACTTACATAAAGGGATTTGCCTGACAAACGAGATTGCGATAAAATGAAAGTATCGGTTATTCTCAGCACTTACAATGCACCTGAATGGCTTGAAAAAGTACTCTGGGGTTACGAAGCACAAACCTGGAAAGACTTTGAAGTCATAATAGCTGATGACGGTTCTGCAAAACCCACATTTGATTTGATCGAGCGTTTTCAAAAGACGGGCAACCTGGAGATAAAACACGTTTGGCACGAGGACCGCGGTTTTCAAAAATCAGAAATTTTAAACAAGGCAGTAGTTGCCGCATCAACAGAGTACCTGATTTTTTCCGATGGTGATTGTATCCCGCGTAAAGACTTTGTCGAAGTCCACGTACAAAACGCAAAGCGGGGTCGGTTTATTTCAGGAGGATATTTCATGCTTCCAATGGATACCAGTAAGGCCATTACGCGCGATGATATCTCTTCGGGGCGCGCATTCGAGGTAACCTGGTTGAAGGCCAACGGCCTGCCTGCAACATATAAGACATTGAAGCTGACGAGTCACGGTTTGCTGCAACGTTTGCTCAATACGTTGACGCCAACAAAGCCGACGTGGAACGGCCATAATTCTTCCGGCTGGAAAGAAGATATAATGCGGGTCAATGGCTTCAATGAACAAATGCAGTATGGCGGTCAGGATCGCGAGCTGGGAGAACGCATGATTAATGCCGGACTCCGCGGACGACAACTTCGCTACAGTGCAATTTGCATTCACCTGGATCACAAGCGTGGTTATAAAACTAATGAATCAATTTCCAAAAACAGAGCGATCAGGAGTGAAACACGACGGCTTCGCAAGACCTGGACCGAGTTCGGAATTGTAAAATCCCATAAGGCTTGAAGGTATCCTTAATCATTTCCGTATATAAGAACGTTCGTGACCTCAATGTGGTACTGGAGGCGTTGAAGCAACAGTCTTTCCGGGATTTTGAAATAGTAATTTCCGAAGATGGTGAATCACGTGAAATGGCAGAGTTCCTCGCCGGCTACCAGCATCCCAATCCCATTTTGCATTTGACCCAGCCTGATGTGGGATGGCGCAAGAATCAGGCTCTCAACAATGCGATTCGCTACTCTACAGGTGACTACCTGATCTTTATCGACGGTGATTGTGTCCTTCATCACAAGTTCATGGAGAACCACGTGCGATATGCATCTCCCAAACATGTCCTGGCCGGTAAACGCATCAAACTTGGCCCTAAGTACTCCGATGTCTTTCGCGAAAACATTGAAAATCTGGTGGTACTGGAGCGCCGTGTTGAAAAGGAAAGCAGTGGAGTAAAAAAAGATGGCGGCCGATTCATCGAAGAGGGGTATTACATCAATCCCGACGGTTGGCTGGGCTTCATTCCTAAACTTCGCCGTATGAGTCAGCTCAAGGGTTGCAATATGTCATTTTACCGGGAGACGATCACACGGATAAATGGTTTTGATGAAGACTACAAATTACCTGCAATAGGGGAGGATATCGATCTAACCTGGCGGTTCAGGGGGATAGGCGTACCGTTGTTTTCACTGAGGAATCTTGCCGTTCAATATCATCTGTTTCATAAGGAAAACTGGACAGATCAGTCCCAGAATCAAAAACTGATGGATCAAAAGCAAGCGCTTCGACAATATGTTTGTACAAATGGTCTGACGAAACTGAAATGAAGCGCGAAACACTGCTCAAGTTCTTTTTGTTCGGTCTGTGCATGATCGGATTCCTCGCTCCGCTGCGGAATTACTATGCGCACCTGTTCATGGCATTCAGCGGCTTCTTCTGGTTGATCACCTTTCGTCGCGACCGGTTGGTACAGGACAGGCTCACATGGAGAACGTTTTTGATTTTTATCTCGCTGTATCTTATCCAGGTCGCAGGACTTGCTTATTCTGATAATCTGGCTTATGGCATCTTCATGCTGGATACTAAGTTGTCACTCATTGCACTGCCGATCATGATCCTGCTGGGCCCTGTCAATTCCAGGGACGTAAAGCTCATCATGCGGGTATTTATGGCGGGTGCTCTGGTCGCTTGTGCGTGGTGTCAATGGGATGCAATCAGACGTCTGATAGAGTTTCATCATCCCGTGCATTACCTTCTTACGAACTTCTTTTATCAGAATCAGGAGTTCACGCAGGCAATCCCTGTGCACCCTGCATACCTGAGCCTTGCTTTGGCGATTTCAACCTTTCAGGTAGCGGAAGTCGAACTACCCAATACAAAGAACAAAGCATTATGCATTATTCTGATCGGATTGTTTACCTATTTCCAGTTAATTCTTATGTCACGAGCCGCCTTGGTAGCATTTGGCCCTGCCCTCGTGTTTTACATACTCTACAAGACGGTGTATAAGCAGCGGCGCATCGTTACCGGAATTGTTGTCATTTCGCTTTTTTGTACGGCAGTGGCTGTGTTCCTGACGGTTGCACCAACTTTCAGATTCAGAATGGTTGACACAATGTTAAATATGGGCGAACGTTTTCGCGATGTCAATGATGACTCATCTACCGGCCTGCATGCCAAGCAATGGCATTGCGCATGGAACAGTGTCAGAGGTTACAATCTCATCTGGGGTCTTGGCACCGGCGACGAAATCGACGCGCTAACACATTGTTACCAGGAAAACGGCTATGCCTTCCTCGCGGAGAAAAAGCTCGATGCTCATAATGAATATCTCAGTAGTATGATCAGACATGGCCTGATCGGACTGGGGCTGTTACTATTTAATTTTGGCTATAGTATTTGGCTTGGCTACAAGGGGAGGAACGTGGTTTATATAGCCTTTATTATTATGGCCGCAATTCAGGCGATCGGGGCATCCATACTTTATGGTCAGACGTCGCTAATCATATTTGCTTTTTGTAATTCAATTTTCGCCAAGGCGACGCTGACATCGCTGCGCTCGGAAAAAGTTAAATCGTAATGGGACTTTCATTCGGTGTCATCCTTCCTCATACACGCATTTTCGGCGGCGTGAAACGCTTCCTGGAAATCGGCAATCTTCTGATCGAAAGGGGGCACCACTTCGTCGTTTTTACACCGGAAGGTATAGCACCGGATTGGTTCCCCTATAAGGGCGAGGTGCGGCAACTTGCGTTAATTGAGCAGTTCAGTGCCGATGCCTTGTTTGTCACTGAACCTGAGTTTCTTCCCCAACTGCGAAACAGTACAGCTACTGTTAAGATTTTCTACGCTGTTCTCGAGCGTCGCTACATCAGAACGATCGCACGAAACAAAGACATTCTTGTACTGGCCAATTCGACCAGCCTCTACCAATACCTGGGTGGCGACAAACAGGATCACATTCTCAAAGCGATTGGCGGAATTGATCTTGATAAATTTCAGTTTGAACAGCATCCCAGAAAGACCCCCTTTACTATCCTGGTGTACGGACGGTTTTACCGGCGGAAGAAAGGAACGATGCTGGTCGTCAGAGCCTGTGAGTGGCTCTATAGGAAAGGATTTAACATACGACTTTTGCTTTTTGATACGCCGGTTGATAACAACGCACGAAAGAAGGTTGAAAACTTCAAGACTGATGTTCCATTTAAATTCTATGTAGATTACCCTGTCGAAAAGGTAGCAGATCTGTACCGAATGGCAGATGTTTTTGTTTCGGCCGAGCGTAACGCAGGTTGGGCAAATAC
>JAEZDW010000184.1 GCA_023417955.1 Bacteroidota bacterium | reverse complement strand
TCTACGCGTCGCGCGTCAGGCAGACTTACCAACGGATTAGTGCAGATAATCCAGATTGCCTTCAGTTCGCCGCGTTCAAGGGCTTCAATCATTTGCGTCGCGGTGAGGCCGGGGCGCTCAGGTACGCGCTCCACGTTCCAGAAAGAAGCGACCTCTTCCCTATGTTTCGGATCTGCATACGTGCGGTGCGCTGCCAGCATTGTGGCAAGACCACCCACTTCGCGCCCACCCATAGCGTTGGGCTGACCTGTAAGTGAAAACGGACCACTTCCCGGCTTTCCAATATGGCCGGTAATCAGATTAAGACTGATGAGCGCGACGTTTTTATCAACACCGATAACGCTCTGGTTCAGTCCCATAGCCCACAGCGTAAGAAAGCCTCGTGCCTTCGCGATCCATGTCGCTGCAAGTATGATGTCGGCAATCGGAACATCACACTTCATCGCAGCTTCTTCAACGGTCACACGAAAAACTGACTCTTTATACTTTTCGAAATCCTCCGTATGTCGCGAGATAAAAGCATAATCTACTTCCCCGTTTTCTATGAGGATACGCGCAATTGCGTTATAGAGATAAATGTCAGTACCTGGATTAATCTGGAGATGCAAATCGGCACACGCAGCAGTCTGCGTCTTACGCGGATCAGCGACGATCAGCTTTACATCGGGATTGCGTTGCTTGTGCGCCTCTATCCGGCGAAACAAGATCGGATGGCACCACGCAGGATTAGCTCCTGCTATCAGGAAACAATCCGCATGCTCAATGTCCTCGTACGAAACAGGAACTGCATCTTCACCAAGTGTACGCGAATACGCGGCCACGGCAGTGCTCATACACAGGCGTGAGTTTGTGTCGATATTGTTGGTTCCTATGAAGCCCTTGACAAGTTTGTTGGCGACGTAATATTCTTCAGTGAGGCACTGCCCGGAAACGTAAAATGCAACTGCGTCAGGACCGTGATTCTTAATAATAGAACCGAAGACAGCCGCCGCGCGTTGCATGGCAACATCCCAGGAAACTCGTTCATAGGGGTGATTGCGACTCCACCGCATCTCCGGATAAAGCAATCTGTCACTGCGGTCCTGCATCGCATAATGCAAGTTCATTCCCTTTGAACACAACATCCCCTTGTTCACAGGATGGTCCTTGTCTCCTTCAACGGTAATCCGACCCTTCCGGTCTTCAGTTACGACAATTCCGCAACCGACCCCACAGTAGGAACATGTAGACTTAGTAACAACGCGATGTCCGCTCTTCACTGATGCTTGGAATAATGGTCAACAATTCATTATGCATGCGCTATTCGCTGGTGTACTTCTTAGTGTTCAAGGAAGTTTATAAGGTGGCGCCTGTAGTGATAATAGTCATCGTGTTCGATGATTGCCTTACGTTCGCGTGGTCGCTCAAACGGTATTTCGAGCACGTCCCCTATTTTCGCCCGCGGTCCCGACGTCATCATAATCACTCTGTCGGAAAGAAAAATCGACTCATCAACGTCGTGCGTGATCATAATCGCAGTAATCTTCTCGCGGTTCCATACTTCGAGCAATACCTCCTGAAGCTGTGCACGCGTCAGACTATCGAGCATGCCAAACGGTTCATCCAACAAAAGTATTTTAGGCTTCAACGCGAAAGCGCGCGCAATACCTACGCGCTGCTGCATACCCTGCGACAACTCCGACGCCCTTTTGTGCATTGCACCAGACAATCCAACTTTGTCAAGATAATACTGACAGATTTCGATGCGTTGTGTCTTCGTGCCGTGCGCAAAGACCTGATTGACGCCGAGCATCACATTCTCGAGTGCAGTCATCCATGGCAAAAGGCTTGGCGATTGAAATACGACACCACGATCCGGTCCCGGTTTGGTTATCGGTTTACCATCAAGAACAATTGCTCCGTCGCTTACCGAGTTCAAACCTGCAATCATGGTAAGCAGTGTAGACTTACCGCATCCTGAATGACCAATGATTGAAAGGAATTCTCCTTGCCGCACCTGCAGTTGCAGGTTTTCAAGCACAACGTACTCACCCTTTGGCGTCGGGTATACCTTGGCAAGGTTGCGGATGTCAAGCATAACGTCGCTCCCCGTCGGGAAGGGCTGCGCGTATTCTTTCTTTTGTAATGTTGCTGTCATACGTTATCAGGCGGCTGACCTTTTTAGTTTCTTAAATGAGAATCCAGGCATTACCGGCGTCAGGTCCGGCAGGAAGTACGTGTGTCCGTCCGCATCGTTGTTACCTGCAGAACCCATGTCGAGCAGGTACTCGATGATTCCATTTCTTATCTTCTTGAACTGAGGGTTGTCATTCAAGGCAGTCTTGTCACGCGGACGTTCAATGTCAATCTTGAATTCAGGTCCAAGTGTCGCATTAGGACCGGGGTTTAGCGGAATGATTTTGTCCGCCATCAATATTCCTTCATCAACGTCGTTGGTAATCAGCAACGCGGTCGTTTTGTTTTGATTCCAGATATTGATGATTTCCTCCTGCAAACTTCCCCGTGTGATTGCATCGAGCGCACTTAATGGTTCGTCCATCAGTAAAATCGCAGGGTTCATACTCAACGTCCGGGCAAGCGACACACGTTGGCGCATACCACCAGATAACTCAGCAGGACGTTTGTGCACCGCATGGCCAAGGTTAACCATGTTTATGTATTTCATCACATGTTCGGTGCGTTCGCTCTTCGACCACGTTGGGTAAACCTCACGAACGGCGAGCATGATGTTCTGAAAGACGGTAAACCACGGCAGCAGTGAATAGTTTTGAAAGACCACACCGCGTGACTTGTGCGGGCCCGTTATTGGTTCGCCATTAAAAGTAACGCTTCCGCTATCGGGATTAAGCAGGCCTGCCATCATCTTGAGCAGCGTCGTCTTGCCGCTGCCGGTGAATCCAACAATTGCGGCAAACTCACCTTCTTCAATACGCAGGTTGATATCGCGAAGTACCTCAACCCGGTTTGCGCCTTCGCCGAAGCCCTTGTTTACATGCTGAAGTTCAAGTGACATATTCAGGAGTTTAAGGTTAACTACTATATCGCCTGTTTTTCAAAGCTGACAAGCTTCTGAAGTTCGACCATGATGCGGTCAAGAATGAAACCAATGATTCCAATCGTAAACACCGCTACCATGATCCGTGCCAGCGAATTGCTGCTTCCGTTTTGAAACTCATCCCAGATAAACTTGCCGAGGCCGGGATTCTGGGCAAGCATCTCTGATGCAATGAGCACCATCCAGCCTACGCCAAGAGAAATGCGAAGCCCCGTGAAGATCAAAGGCAACGTGGCAGGCAGCAGAATCTTGAACGTCTTCTTGAGAGGCGATAGCTGAAGCACCTTGGCGACGTTGATGTAATCCGTATTTACGGAAGCGACACCAAGCGCAGTATTGATGAGCGTCGCCCACATGGAGCACAGCGACACCGTGATTGCCGAAATGATGAATGACTTCGCGAAGTAACCATTGTTGGTAACATACACGGCACTCACAATCATAGTTACAATGGGTAGCCACGCCAAAGGTGAAACCGGTTTGAATATCTGAATTAGTGGATTGAACGCTTTCATTACCGTCTTACTCAGTCCGCAGAAGATGCCCAGCGGCAAAGCGATTGCGGTCGCGATCATAAAACCCATGAAGACAGTTTTCAGACTTGTAACAATCTGATCCAGGTACGTCGGCTTACCCGTATAGTCTACCGTTGTGACCTTTGCGTTGCTGTTTGCAGCCAGTCGTTTTTCATTTCGTGCCTGTTGCCTTGCATAGAACTCGGCTTGTTTGGCGCGTTCCGCCTTGTGTTCAACCCAAAGGGATTGTGCCTGCTCCCAGACCATCGCCGGACCGGGAACCTGGCCGAGGCTGGTCGTTATTTGTTTGGCGGCAAATGCCCATACAAAAAGGAACATTGCGATCGATGCAATGGGTACTACCATGGTTTTGGCAATCTCAACCAACTGCTCGGTAATACGCTCACCGGAAACCAGTTTCACAAAGGGAATGCCCCATTTCATCCCGGTCGAATTGAAAAACTTTAGCGCTGCTTCTTTCATTTCA